>JAPPGV010000014.1 GCA_028821235.1 bacterium | reverse complement strand
CGAACCGACCCTCCCGAACCACCCCCAGCAAGCCCATCGGTGGATTCAGGTTTAGTGGCATTGATACGGAACTCAGATCTGATCAAGATCACCGAATCCGTCCAAGCTTGCAGAGACCCCGACGATGACCGGATTCTGGAACTGGCCGTCAACGGAGCCGCGGCATATATCGTCACAGGCGACTCAGACTTGCTAGTTATGAACCCGTTTCGCGGGGTTGCTATCCTGACACCAGCCGAATTGCTCCGGAACAGTCAACCCCAGATCTATGACTAACGTGAACGCTCGGGGCCTCGCGACTGAAGCAAGGCGGTCCTAAAGGGAGCCGAGACTGGTGAATTCACAACCGCGGCCCGCTCGCTCCTGGCGGGACTCGGGTACCGCAGCGACCGCACGCTCCTCGACCACTGCGGCGAAGTCAGCCAATTCATCGAGAGGTACCCAGCCGGACGAGCCATGTATGGCGACACGACCGCTGCGGTGGTGGGCGGCACCGTCCTCTGGATCCGACGGGCTGCCGGAGTGCCGGGGTTACCTGCGGAGGAGGTGGGGTACCGTGACCTTGTATCCGGGCCTAGAGGGGTGGCAACATGAGCAGACTGAAGAAGAAACCCCGCCAGCGCGGCCGGCCTATTACCAAACCGATGCCGGAGCGCATACCGGACACGCCAAGAACGTCCTCAAGGCCCTACTAGCCACCCCGCCTCGAACAAACTGGCGCCACCGGCGCACGACCGGATAGCCGATCTCATGGGCAAGCGCCGCCGCAGGAAAAAGGCTCTCCGCAAGAGACGTAAAGCCTCAAAGCGGGCAGGTAGGGCAGCCGTGCTCAGTGAAGCCGCCTATACCAGTCGTAGAGTCGGCCGAGGCTGCGGCTGCGTCCTCCCAGTTCTAGCCCTAGCCGCACTAAGTGCGATAGGAGCCTGCAGCGCACTGACCTGAGTTTGGCACTCACGTATATAATCCCCATCCGGATCGATCAGATGGGCCGAGGCTGGGTGGTCTACTGATGACCTTCGATCAAGCCGAGACCATTGTCGATGTTCTTCGTCGAGACCTCGCCACCGCTGTGCTGCTAGTCTCGGATTGGGGTCGGAGGGTCCCTCAAGCGACTAAGGGTCAGATTGAGGGACAAATGGCACCGTAAGCACTACTGACTAGGCGTTTTATGCGGTCTCTTAATCCGCAGGTTCCGGGTTCGAGTCCCGGGCGACCCACCTCCGGGACGGTTCCGCAGTTGTCAACAGCGTCCCTCGTCGCGGGTGTGGCGGAACGGTAGACGCGCCAGGTTTAGGTCCTGGTGGGCAATGCCCGTGGGGGTTCGAGTCCCTCCACCCGCACTATCTGGTTCTTAGTCGTCAGTGCTGCATGCGGCTAGCAACTATTGAAACGACACGAACACGGGCACGGGGGTCAGCGCCAGGACCTGGTCGGGGGTGGCGGTGGGGGAGTCCTCGTCGTAGAAGTTCTTCCAACCCCACCAGAATTGGTCTGCGTCTGACTCGAGGGTCAGGGCGTTCCAGGTGCTGTACTTGGCCTCGAGGCTTCCCTGCCCGTCCATCTGGATCAACACCGCCAGCTCGGGCGGCGTCTCGATCAGGGGGCGGTTCGTGATCATCGAGAACCGGAACTGGTGGACGATCAGGAGCTTCTGGGGGAGCGCCTCCTCTCGGACTATCGCCGCCAGCCACTCGACCACCCGGTTGATCTCGGCCGCGTCGACCGTACCGATCTGGCGCAGATGGACCTGGTCGGGCTTCAGCCTCCACTCGGGGTCCAGAGCCAGGCCGACGTGGGGCAGGCGAAGGAACTCCTCGTAGATCTTTGCCTGGGTCAGGAAGTCGGTGCGCCCCGGCTGCAGGTCGAGGACCACGTAGACATCGTTGGCGGCTGCGATCTCGATCCAGGGCCTGATCACATCCCGCGCCGTTTCGGACGAGTAGTCGCCGTCCCGACCGGCGCCGGCCGAGGCGACGGTGGCGATTATCTCGAAGGTGGGAAGCACGATCGAGCCGTCTCCGCCGTATCCCTCCATGATCGACCGGAGCCGCTCGACGCCTTCTTGGGGGCCTTGCTCGCCCAGTACTCCGAGGGCGGAGGTCACAGGATGGCCGTATACGGCCACCAGCCGGCGGCCGTCGCCCTCACCGAACATGAGCAAGCCGCCCCCCGGTATCTCCTCGCTTCGCCGGACCACTTCCAGTTGCCAGGCCGCATCATCCTCCAAGTCCGTGAGCAGGGCCACCGTGCCGGCACCGGCAATCATCTCCCGTTCCGGGGCCGGAAGCGCGCGAAGGTCCCCCTCCACAGCAACCACGCCGACGCCGAGCTGGCTGGCGAGCGCCGCCAACGCGGATGGCATGACCGGATCAACCAGCCAGACGTGGTCATGGTCCGTCGCGCCGGACGGGAAACTCGCATCCCAGTCGACCGCCACCGGCTCGAGGGTGAATCCGGCGAGGGCGTCTCGGAGCAGGCCGGCATTGATTCCTGCGGCCACGATCCGTTCCGGCGCCAGGCGTCCAAGCTCGGTCATCAACCGGTCATCGAACCACTCGCCGACCAGAAGGATGGGACCTCGGATACCGCCCGCCGCCAAGGTGGCTACGGCCCGCGGATTGGTGGCGAAGGCCAGACCTACCTCGTGAGCACAGGTGAAGGTGGCCTGGGAGATCTCGAATCCGGCCAGAACGGGATCGGTCTCGGTGGGACGGAAGCCCTCCGGGATCCGGGGCGAGCAGTCCCGGTCCTCGGCAGGTCCCGGGGATGACGTGGAAGTCGGCTGCGAGGGGGACTCCTCGGATGGAGCCCCCGTGCCGGTAGCCGTCTCAATGGTCGTCCGGGTGACGGGACCGCTGGTCGTCCCCGTAACCGAGTTGGTAACAGGCGAGGCTGTGTCTGTGCCGACACCCCCGACGGTGGTTGCCGGCTCCGCCGGTGAGGTGTGCTCCACGGTGCTGGACGTTGGAGCTTGCTCCGTGGACTCTCCGTCCGATGACCAGAACAACGCGATGACGGCCAGGACGGCGAGCACCGTGACCAGGCCCGCAGCGAAACGGAGAACCCGGTCTCCGCGTGCGCTCGTAGGGTTAGAATCCATTCAACGAGCGCTCCTGAGGGTGCTCGACCGGGCTGTGGCGCAGCTTGGCAGCGCGCCTGCTTTGGGAGCAGGAGGTCGTCGGTTCGAATCCGACCAGCCCGACCTGGACCTCCTTCCGGCAGGCTGTGTGGAGGCTAGCCGTTCGCCCTCCGTTTTTGGCGGACCTGTCCGGCCCGCGGGCGCGTCCCGGCTGGCCGGGTACGGCATGTATCATGGGGAAGACCGGCGGGTGTAGCTCAATGGTAGAGCTCCAGCCTTCCAAGCTGGCGGTGAGGGTTCGATTCCCTTCACCCGCTCTGACGGGTGAGTCCTGGACCGGGCTCCCGCAGAGCGGAGGGCCGTGATGAGCCCCCGTAGCTCAGAGGACAGAGCAGGAGCCTTCTAAGCTCTTGGTCGGAGGTTCGAATCCTTCCGGGGGCGCGCCACGATCGGTACGGATCCGTATCTGGCGAATCCGCATTACAAGGAGCCGGGCGTGATGCCCGGCGCACGGTGGCCGTAGCTCAGCTTGGTTAGAGCGCCTGGTTGTGGTCCAGGAGGTCGGGGGTTCGAATCCCCTCGGTCACCCTGGTGCTGAGTCGTTCGACCCGCGCCATGCCTAGCCCGACTCCTGGGAGTGTCGTGTCATTCACCATCGCTGAAGTGAGCGACTTCGAACGTCGTATCACCCTCCTGCTCGACAGCAGTCGCCTCGAGGCGGCCGAGTCCCGTGCCGCCCGGAGGTTGGCGCGGGACATCCACGTGAACGGATTCCGCCGTGGCAAGGCGCCCCGTCGCATGGTGGAGAGGGTGGTCGGCAGGGAGCGGGTCCGCAACGATGCCATCGAGGACCTGCTCACGGACCGGCTTCCCGCGGTCTGGGAAGGCACGGGACTGACGCCGGCGGTATCGCCGGTGGTGGATGACATCAGGGAGGTCGAAGCGGGTGTCGAGGTCGACCTCTTCGTGAGCCTCTGGCCGACGCTGGCCACTCCACCCGTCTATGAGGGACGGACGGTGGAACTGGAGGTCCCCGAGGAGATCGGCGAGGAAGCAGTCGGGCAACACCTGGATCGCTACAGAGAGCAGTTTGCCGAGTTGGAGACTGTGGAGAGGCCCTGCCGGATAGGTGACTACGTGGCCATCGACCTCAGTTCCTCGCATGAGGGGCGGCCTCTGGAGACGCCTGCGGCCACTGGATTCATGTACGAATTGGGAGTAGAGACGCTCGTCGAGGGCTTGACCGATCACCTCCTGGGCTGCGAGGCAGGCGCGGTGGTCGAGTTCGAGGCGCCGCTGCGCGTCGCGGTCGGCGAGCTGGCCGAAGGCACCGTGATCGGGGTGAGGGTCGTAGTTGACGACGTCATGGAGAAGCTCCTTCCGGATCTTGACGATGAGTGGGTGTCGGACTTCACCGACTTCGACACCGCGAGCGAACTGCGGGAACAGGTCCTCGAGGATCTGGAGGGTGAGCGCCTCGACTCGTTGCGGAGCCAGCTGCGGGGCATCCTCCTGACGGAGCTGGCCGAGGAGATGGAACTGGACATACCGGAAGCCGTCGTCGACGCGTCCGCGGTGCGGATGTTCGAGGACTTCCGCGGGCGTCTCGACAAGCAGGGGTCGACGGTCGAGGAGTACATGGAGGCGACCGGGCAGGATATCGAAGCCGTCTTCGGACAATTCCGTGGCCGGGCCATGGCACAGATACAGGTTGGCGCGTTGCTGGATTCGGTTGCCGAGCACACCGGAATCGAGGTCGGGGACGAGGCAATCCTCGATGCCTACCAGGCTCTCGCTTCGCGAACGGACCAGTCTGCCGAGAGCATTGCCGAGGAGATGGCGGGGAGTGCTCTAGAAAACAGCGTGCGCGGTGATATCCTGCGGACCCGGGCACTGGACATTCTCATGAGAGCCGCGGTGGCTACGGATGGTGATGGGGCCGTGATCGACCTCCGGTTCGATCCGCCCGGCACCCCGGAGGCCGTCGAGGACGAGACCGAGTAAGGAGAGCAGTGAGCGACATCATGCCGCCGATGGGCGCCGTCACGGATCCTCCCGCCACGGGCTACCTGGTACCCACGGTGGTCGAGTCCACCAGCCGGGGGGAGCGGGCCTTCGACATCTATTCCCGCCTGCTAAAGGACCGGATCATCTTTCTCGGCACCCCGATCGACGATGCGGTGGCCAACCTGGTCATGGCCCAACTGCTCCATCTCGAATCGGAGGACCCCGACCGTGATGTCAACCTGTACATCAACTCCCCGGGTGGTTCCATCACCAGCCTGTTCGCCATCTACGACACTATCCAGTACATCAAGCCTGATGTCAGCACCGTGTGCATGGGGATGGCCGCCTCGGCCGCCGCGGTGATCCTGGCCGGAGGCGCCAAGGGGAAGCGGTTCGCCCTCCCGCACGCCCGGGTGATGCTCCACCAGCCGCAGGGAGGGGCTAGCGGGCAAGCCACGGACATCGAGATACAGGCCCGCCTGATCGTCCAGATGCGGGAACAACTCAACCGGATCCTGGCCCGCCACACCGGCCAGGAGTACGAGAAGTTGGCAAAGGACACCGACCGCGACTTCTGGATGCTCGCCGAAGAGGCCAGGGAGTACGGGGAGCACGGAATCGTGGACGCGGTGCTTACCAGCCGAGAACTAGTGGCGGTCGAGGACCTCTGAGGCGTGGCTACCAAGTACGGGGACGGGAGCGACCTGCTCAAATGTAGTTTCTGCGGCCATTCGCAGAAGCAGGTCAAGAAGCTCATCGCCGGGCCCGGGGTCTACATCTGTGACGAGTGCGTCCTGCTCTGCACCGAGATACTCGACGACGACCTCTCCACCAGGGAGTCCGAGCACGACGGGGAGTTGCCCAAGCCGTCCGAGGTGTACGACTTCCTGGACGGCTACGTCATCGGGCAGGATCGAGCGAAGAAGACCCTGGCCGTGGCGGTCTACAACCACTACAAGCGGGTGCGGGCCGGAGCACCCCGCAAGGAAGAGGTGGAGCTCTCCAAGTCCAACATCCTCTTGATCGGCCCTACCGGATGCGGCAAGACGCTCCTGGCCCAAACCCTGGCGCGCATGCTCAACGTGCCATTTGCCATCGCCGACGCGACCGCGCTCACCGAGGCGGGCTACGTGGGAGAGGACGTGGAGAACATCCTGCTCAAGCTGCTGCAGGCCGCCGACTATGACATCAAACGAGCCGAGCAGGGCATCATCTACATCGACGAGGTGGACAAGATCGCCCGCAAGGCCGAGAACCCCTCCATTACCAGGGACGTGTCCGGAGAAGGTGTGCAGCAGGCCCTGCTGAAGATACTGGAGGGGACAGTGGCCTCGGTGCCCCCTCAGGGCGGCCGCAAGCATCCGCATCAGGAGTTCATCCAGATCGATACCACCGACGTGCTGTTCATCTCGGGTGGGGCGTTTGCCGGGCTCGAGGAGGTCATCTCCCGCCGGATCGGCAACAAGGTGGTGGGGTTCGGCGCAGATCTGCGGTCCAGTCCCGACCGGCCCGAGCCGGAGCTGCTTTCGGAGGTAATGCCGGAGGACCTGATCAAGTTCGGCCTGATCCCCGAGTTCATCGGCAGGCTTCCCATGGTGGCCACCGTGAACGCGCTGGACAAGGAGGCTCTCATCCGGATCCTCCAGGAGCCTCGCAACGCCCTCGTGAAGCAGTACGCCCGGATCTTCGAACTCGACGGCGTGGAGTTGGTGTTCGAGGACGATTCCCTCGAGGCGATCGCCGACCTGGCGATGCTGAGGGGTACCGGCGCCCGTGGTCTGCGGGCCATCATGGAGGAAGTACTCCTCGACACCATGTACGAGCTTCCCTCCCGGCCGGACATCGGGCGGGTGCTGGTCGACCGGAGGGTGGTCGAGGAGAAGACCAACCCGACCCTGCTGGCGATCAGTGATATCGAGAAGCGCCGCGAGAAGAGCGCGTAGCCGCCCGGCCGGGGTCGGGTAAGCGCGGCCGATTCCAACCACCGCAATGACTACCAGCCCCTCCGACCCCCTCCAGGGAAGCTACGACCCCCGGCGCGTCGAGGCGCGCTGGTACCCGGTCTGGGAACGGTCGGGCGCCTTCCGCCCCGAGGTCAATCCGGACGGCGAGCCGTTCTGCATTGTCATACCGCCCCCCAACGTGACCGGCGTGCTCCACATCGGGCACGCCCTGGACCACTCGATCCAGGATGCCATCATCCGGCGGAAGCGTATGCAGGGCTACGCCACCCTCTGGCTACCCGGAACCGATCATGCCGGCATCGCCACCCAGATGGTCGTGGAGCGGGAACTCGCCTTGGAGGGTCTTAGCCGTCATTCCATGGGCCGGGAGGCCTTCGTAGAGCAGGTCTGGCAGTGGAAGCGCCAATCGGGGGGCACCATCACCGAGCAGATGCGAGCCCTGGGGGACTCGTGTGACTGGACGAGGGAGCGCTTCACCCTCGACGAGGGTCTGTCCGCCGCAGTGCGGGAGGTGTTCGTGCGCCTGCACGAGAAGGGGTTCATCTACCGCGGCCAACGGATCATCAACTGGTCTCCGGGTCTCATGACCGCCATCTCCGATATCGAGGTGGAGTACAGGGAGGTGGACGGCCAACTCGTCCACATCACCTACCCGTTCGCGGACGGGGATGGTGGGGACGGCATCACCGTCGCCACCACGCGGGCTGAGACCATGCTGGGGGACACCGGTGTGGCCGTCCATCCTGACGATGATCGCTACCGGCATCTGATCGGTCGCACGGTGCGCCTTCCGCTCATGGGGCGGGACCTCCCGGTGGTGGCTGACAAGGCGGTCGACCCGGACTTCGGGACCGGGGCGGTCAAGGTCACTCCGGCCCACGATCCGCTCGACTTCGATATCTCGCTACGGACCGGATTGGCCCCCGTCCAGGTGATCGGTGAGGACGGGAGGATGACCCCGGCCGCCGGCGACTTCGCCGGGCTGGACCGGTTCGAGGCCCGTGAGCAGGTGGTGGAGGCTCTCAGAGCCGGCGGATACCTCGGACGCATCGAGGAGCACCGCCACACGGTGGGCCATTGCTCCCGGAGCGGGGTGCCAATCGAGCCGCTCCTGTCCAGGCAGTGGTTCGTCCGGGTGGCCGAGTTGGTGGGACCGGCGGTGGAGGTGGTGCAGAAGGACCTGGCCAGGTTCGTTCCCAAGCGTTGGGAACGGAACTACTTCCGCTGGATGGAGAACCTCGAGGACTGGTGTATCAGCCGCCAGCTCTGGTGGGGTCACCGGATTCCGGCGTGGTACTGCGAGGCCGATGGCGAGGTGATGGTTGCCACGTCCCGGCCCAGTGCTTGCGTGAAGTGTGGCTCGGAGCGGTTACAACCCGAAGAGGACGTCCTGGACACCTGGTTCAGCTCGGCGCTGTGGCCCTTCAGCACGCTCGGATGGCCGGACCAGACGGACGACCTGGAACGCTTCTATCCCACCGACGTGCTGGTCACCGGCTACGACATCATCTTCTTCTGGGTGGCCCGCATGCTGAAGATGGGCATGCAGTTCGCGGGGGATGTCCCGTTCCGCGAGATCGTCATCCACGGGCTGGTCCGGGCATCCGATGGCCGGAAGATGTCGAAGTCGCTCAACAACATCGTGGACCCCTTCGAGATGATCGAGCAGTACGGCGCCGACGCCCTGCGGCTCAGCCTGCTGCAGTCGGCCTCCCCGGGCCACGACGTGCCCTTCGACGTCAGCTGGGTGGATGCCGCCCGGCGCTTCGGCAACAAGCTGTGGAACGCCACCAGGTTTGCCCTCATCCACGTGCCTCCCGGTTCGGTGCCGCGGGCCGGCGGCTATCCGGAGGACCCGGGCCCCGTCGACCGGTGGGTGCTGGCGCGGTTGGGAGAGGTGGCGGAGCGGTACGATGAGCTGTCCGATGCGCACCGCCTGGCGGATGCCTTCTCGCTCATGTACTCGTTCGCCTGGTCGGAGGTGTTCGACTGGTATCTCGAGATGTCGAAGCCGGTGCTGGCGGCCGGAGGTCCCGAGGCGGCGCCGGTAAGGCAGACCCTGGGTGTGGTCATGCGTGACCTGCTCAAGTTCTTCCATCCGGCCATTCCGTTCGTGACCGAGGAGCTCTACAGCCATCTGGTGTCCGATGACCTGCTCATAGTCTCGTCGTGGCCCGAAGTCCCGCGTTACTCGGCGCCTGGAGGGATGGACACCCTCCAGGATCTGATCACCGCCCTGAGGGGGTCCCGGTCCTACCACGGGTGGGCCGCTCGTGAGGAGCTCGACGCGGTCGTCCATGATCCGGCCGGCGCCTGGGATGACTGGTGGGCGCCCCAGTTGGCCTCCTTGGCGGGAATCAAGGCGCGGGTGGGTGCGCCGCCCGAGAGCCCCGGCTACCTGCGGGTCGCGGCCGGGCCGGTGGAGGCCTACGTGGAGGTCCGCGGTGTCATGGACATCGGGGCCGAGCAGGAGCGGCTGGCACGCCGTCTCCGCAAGGCACGCGCCGAGCTGCAGAAGTCGGAGGCCAAGCTGTCCAACCCGGCCTTCCGCTCCCGCGCCCCTGGGGAGGTCGTGGCCAAGGAGGAGCAGAAGGCGGACGCTTCCAGAGCCCTGATCGATCGGTTGGTGGCTCAGCTCGAGGCGCTCGGAGACGTGGTTGCCTAGCCGGCATGCCGGCCGGGATGCCGGTCCGCACCCGGCCAACCCCTTGAGCGGATGAACTACGACGGAGCCGTCGCGTATCTCGATCGGCACATCGAGTTGGGGTGGAAGCCGGGACTCGAGCGGATACACCGGCTGCTGGAGATGATGGGATCCCCCCACCTCCGCAGCCCGGCCATCCACGTCACCGGGACCAACGGCAAGACGACGGTTACCACGGTTGCGGCCTCCGTGCTGGATGCCATGGGTCTCAAGTCGGGTACGTTCACGTCCCCACATCTCGAGCGGGTGGAGGAACGGTTCAAGGTGGCCGGGGAGATGGCGACGCCGGAGCAGTTAGCGCGGGCCGTTACGGATGTCGCCCCGTTCGTGGATCTGCTGGAGGCCGAGACCGGCGAGCGGGCCACCTACTTCGAGCTGACCACTGCCGCTGCCTTTACCCTCTTCGCCAACGAGGCAGTGGACGTGGCCGTGGTCGAGGTGGGGATGGGGGGGCGCCTCGACGCCACCAACGTCTTGGAGAGCCAGGTGGCGGTCCTGACGGGTGTCTCGATGGATCACGCCGAGTACCTGGGGACCACCGAGTTGGAGATAGCCCGGGAGAAGCTGGCCATCCTCAAGGCCGGTGGGGTGTTGGTGACGGGGGACCTGCCCGACGAGGTGGACCCGGCGGCTGATCGGAGAGCGGACGAAGTGGGCGCGGTGCGCCGGACGGTGGACCGGGACTTCCGGATCGAAGACCTGCGCATGTCGGTGGGCGGCTGGTCGTACGATCTCGACGGGATCTACGAGCAGTACGACGACCTTTACCTCCCCCTCCACGGTCGCCACCAGGCAGGCAACGCGGCGGTGGCCGTTGCTGCGGTTGAGGAACTGTTCGGGCGTGCCCTGCCATCCGAGGCGGTCCGGGAAGGCCTGGCCCGCACCCGGGTACCGGCCAGGGTGGAAGTCGTGGGCCGGGCGCCACTCGTGGTGCTTGACGGCGCCCACAACCCGGAGGCGACCGGCGCGCTGGCTCGGACACTACGGGAGGAGATGCCGGCGGCAGGCTGGACTCTCGTGGTCGGCGCCTTCCGGGACAAGGACATCCACGCCATGCTGGCGCCGTTCGCGGGGCTGGCCGGTCAGGCCATCGCCACCGCGGTGGACCATGAGCGAGCCGCCGAGCCCAGCGATCTGGTGGTGGCCCTGGAGAGGGTGCTGCCGGACATCCCGGTCACCTGGGTGAGGCCCGTAAGCGCCGCCGTCGAGCTGGCCAAGGAGTGGAGCGGAGGGGAGGGCGCCGTTCTGGTGACAGGCTCGTTCTATGTGGCAGGTGAGGCCCGGACCGTTCTAGTTGCTAGTTGCTAGTTGCTAGTTGCTAGTTTATATTGGATTAGACCGACCACTGACCACTGACCACCGGATGGTCGCCGGTCTTCAGTGCCACCAGAGACTACCGACTGGAAACTATGAAAGGGCAGGCACAGCGATGGCCCACGAAGACACCTTCGTAATGGTGAAGCCCGACGGGGTGCGCCGCCGCCTGGTAGGTGAGGTGCTCTCCAGGTTCGAAGCCAAGGGACTCGACCTGCATCGCCTCGAGATGGTCCTGCCCGACCGCGCCACGGCGACCGCGCACTACGCGGAGCACGAGGGGAAGCCCTTCTACGACGGCCTGATCGACTTCATCGCCTCCGGTCCGGTGGTCGTGATGCATTGGTCGGGCGAGTCGGCCGTCACGGTGGCTCGAGCCTTGGTGGGAGCGACCGATCCCGCCGTGGCCCTTCCCGGCACCATCCGCGGCGATTTCGGCCTGGAGGTGGGGGAGAACATCGTCCATGGATCCGACAGCCCGGCGAGCGCCGCTCGTGAGCTCGGGCTCTGGTTCGGCTGATGGCAACAGAGCGCAGACCAGGCCGGGTGTCCGTTGAGCCCGTCCATAGGGTAGAGTTGGCCCGAGAACAGCGACAGGGACCCTTCATCGATGCCAGATAACCCGTTCGTCGTTGCCGGCCAGGACATGGCTGTCGATCTGGGTACAGCCAACACCCTTGTATACGTCCGTAACCAGGGCGTCCTGCTCAACGAGCCCTCGGTCGTGGCGATCAACACCAACACCAACGAGGCCCTGGCCGTGGGTATGGACGCCAAGCGCATGATCGGTCGTACCCCCTCCCACGTGAAGGCGATCCGGCCTCTCCGGGACGGCGTGATCGCCGACTTCGACATCACCGAGCGCATGCTCCGTTACTTCATCAAGAAGGTACACCGCCGCCGCTGGGCCAAGCCGAGGATCGTGATCTGCGTCCCGTCCGGCATCACCGGGGTGGAGCGGCGGGCTGTGGAAGAGGCGGCCTACCACGCCGGCGCCCGCAACGCCTTCACCATCGATGAGCCGATGGCGGCGGCCATCGGATGCGGATTGCCCGTCAACGAGCCCACCGGGTCGATGGTGGTCGATATCGGGGGAGGGACCACCGAGGTGGCGGTCATCGCCATGGGCGGCATCGTGGTGTCGAAGAGCGTCCGCGTGGGTGGCGACGACATGGACGAGCGGATCGTCGAATGGGTGAAGAAGGAGCACAACCTCCTCCTGGGCCTGCGCACCGCGGAGCAGATCAAGATGGCGATCGGATCGGCCTATCCGTATCACAACGAGCCGAGCGCCGAGGTGAAGGGCCGGGACTTGGTGGCCGGTTTGCCCAAGACCGTGCTGCTCACCGCCTCCGAGGTAAGGGCGGCCATCCAGGAGCCGCTGTCCATGATGATCGATGCGGTCCGGTACACGCTGGACAACACCCCGCCGGAGTTGGCCGCCGACCTGATGAACGTGGGCATCACGATCACGGGCGGCGGAGCCCTGCTCAAGGTACTGCATCACCGGTTGGCGTTCGAGACCGGCTTGCGGGTCGAGATCGCGGAACGGCCCCTCCAGTCGGTGGTGGTCGGATCCGGCCGATGCCTGGAACAGTTCGACGTCCTGCAGGGAGTCCTCGAGTCATCCGGCCGATTCTGAGTGGTTCCAGGTCCGGGAGCCGGATCCGCCGGATGATGAAATGAAGGGTCAGGGAAATCTCCGCTCCGCCAAGACTCTCGAGTGCCGGTAGACAACACCGCCAGCGCGCCGGAGGCAGAGGGAGGAGGGTCGCCCCGACCGATCGGTCCGCCTACGTCACGATCGCCCTACTCGTAGTCTCACTCACCCTCATGACTCTTGACATCCGGGCGTCGAGAGGTGGTTTCGGGGCCGACCTTCGCAGCACCGTACAAGTGGTGATGGCGCCGCTCCAAGCGGCTGTGAACGCAGTGGTGACGCCGGTGGTGAGCTTCTCCGACGGCCTGTCCAACCTGGCCGGGCTCCGTGAGGAGAACCAGCGCCTCCGGGACCGGATCGAGTCCCTGGAACGGGAAGCGGCTCAGGTCGGTCATCTCGAGTCCCAGGTGTCCGAGTTGGAGACGCTGCTGGCGCTGCGGCTCGGCGAGGACCTGTACCAACTCTCGGTCTCGGCTGAGGTCACGGCCCGCGGGGGGACCCTCGACCCGACCCTGACCATCGACCGCGGTACCGGTGACGGGGTCCATACCGGCCAGCCGGTGGCGGACGGGCAGGGAGCGCTGATCGGCCTGGTGTCCGAGGCGGGTGAGGCCGCGGCCAGTGTCATTCCGATCACGTCGCGCCGGGCGCCTGCGGTCACCGTGCGCCTACCCGACGGACAGCGTGGTGTGGTGACGGGACAGGGCGCCGGAGCGCTGGAACTCTCCATCCTCGAGGCATCGGATCCGCTGGAGGGTGGCGAGCTGCTGGTGACCTTCGGGCCCTACGGAGACTCCAACGCCTACCCGAAGGACCTGGATGTCGGCATCGTGGCCGAGGCGGCGGACCCGCAGTTCGGGACCATCAGGGTCCGGGTGGAGCCGACGGGTGATCTCCAACGCCTGGAGTACGTGGCGGTCATCCCCTGGCCTCCCGCGCCCCAGCTCCGGGCCGGCGAAGCGGATGGGGGAGCGTGAATGGAGGGTCTGCGGTTCTTGCTCTCCCTGCTGCTGGTGATGGCGGCGGCCCTCGTCCAGACGAGCGTGTTCCACAGTATCAGGCCCCTTGGTGCCAGCCCCGACGTCGTCCTGTTGATCGTGGTGGTCGGCGCGATATGGCTCAAGCCCGAGGCGGCCGTCCTGTTGGGCTTCCTGGGCGGGCTGTTGCTGGACGTGCTCGGATCGGCGCCCCTGGGTCTGAGTGGGCTTGCGTTCACGGTCGGCTCCTACATCACGGTGCGGAGCCGGGATCGCTTCGACTACGGGCTCCCGGTCGGCGTGATGACCGTCGGCGGGATCACGTTGGTGACGCTGGTCACCAACGCCCTCATAGGCACCCTGTTCGGAGAGGGCACGCTGGGCAACCCCGACATCATCAGGACACTGCTGCTGGTGCCGATCTACAACATGGTGTTCGCGCTGGGCGTTCTCCCGCTGGCCGACAGGTTGTTCTCGTGGGTCGCCGGACCGCGCCGTAGCCGGATGCGACGCCGCATATGAGCGACACGAGGCGGCCCGACGGTCGCGAGCAGGTGACGAACAGTTGGCGGGTGGGCATCCTGGCCCTGCTGTTCACGGGGGCGTTGTCGATCCTGTTCTTCCGGCTGTGGTTCGTGCAGCTGGCCGCAGGCCCGGAGTGGCTTGTGGAGGCCGACCAGAACATCGTCAGCAGCGAGTCGATCGCGGCGCCACGGGGTGACATTGTCGACCGGAACGGCATGGTGCTGGCCACTTCCGTACCGGGTCTCATCATCGAGATCGATCGGTCGCTCCTCCCGATCGAGGTCGAGGACGACGTACTCCAGCGACTGGCGGCCATCCTCGAGCTGTCGCCTGTCGAGGTGCGCCAGGCGGTGGAGCGAACCGGGTCAGGCGAGGTGGCCGCCCTGCCCGAGTTCGAGATCGACGCCGACACGGCCTATCTGATAATGGAGCAGCGAGCCACCCTGCCGGGTGTCACGGTTCGCGCCCTGCCCGTTCGCGGGTACACGCAGGGGTCGTTGATGGGTCATGTACTGGGTCACATGGGGTTACCCTCCCCGGGCGATCTCGAGCGACTACCCATAGCCGACACCAACACGCCGATCGGGAAGCTCGGGGTGGAGCGGGAGTACGAGGAGTTCCTGCGAGGGGCACCCGGGAAGCACGTGTACCGGATAAACCCCGAGGGCGCCATTCTCGAGGAGATCGGGACCGTCGATCCGACTCCCGGCGCCACGGTCCGGCTGACCCTTGACGTCGAGGCCCAGGCGGAGGTCGAGAGGATCCTGGTCGAGGCCATCGAGCTGTCCAACGCCCTGAAGGAGACCCGGGAAGAGGAGGGTCCGGCCGAGACGCCACAGCCTACAGAGCGAGCCACAGCCGTGGTGATGGAGGTGAACACGGGCGCCATCCTGGCCATGGCCTCCTATCCGACCTTCGAGCCGCAGGCCTTCGTGGGCGGCATCGATGTCGACTCCTTCGAAGAGTTGTCGGAACGCCAGGCCTTCAACAACCTGGCCATCCAGGGTGTGAAGCCGCCCGCGTCCACCTTCAAGTCCATCACCTACGTGACCGCCATGGAGGAGAACATATTCCCGGACGGAGTGTCCACCCCGGAGGAGACCATCGAGTGCTCTTCGCAGCTGGCGCATGACTTCGGCGACCACTCGCAGCACCTGTGGAGGAACTGGACCTATCCGGAGTCGGACGGGCCGCAGAACCTCCACGATGCCCTCCGGCGATCCTGCAACATCTACTTCTGGGAAGTGGCCCTGTCGATCTGGAGGGTGTACGCCCGGACCGACCGGGAGGGGATAGTGCAGGAATGGGCGCGGGCGGTCGGGATAGGTCGCCCCACCCAGGTCGACCTCCCGTTCGAGCACGAGGGAATCCTGGGCGATCGCCAGCTCTTCGAGGAATGGCGGGAACGGCAGCCGTGGCGGGTACGTGCGGAGGGCTGGCTCGGCGGCGACCTTATGAACATCGTGGTCGGCCAGGGCCCGATCGTTGCCACGCCCCTCCAGATGGCGGTTGCTTACGCCTCGATGCTCAACGGGGGCACCGTCTACCAGCCCAGGGTGACGGACGCCATAGAGACGGCCGACGGGGAGCGCCTGCGAACCCTCGAGCCCCGCGTGCTCCGGTCGGTGGACATCAGCCCGGAGACCGTGGCGTCCCTGAGAACGGACCTGACCTCCGTGGTCCGTTCCGGCACCGCAAGGCGCGCATTCGAGGATCTGGGCGGGTTGGTGGAGGTGGTCGGGGGCAAGACCGGCACCGCGCAGTCGTTCACCGACCAGGAAGGCGTCTTCCACGACTCGACGGCATGGTTCGTCGGCGTGGCGCCGATCGATGCTCCGAGGTGGGTCGTCGCCGTGATGGTGGACGAGGGCGGTTCGGGAGGAGCAGTGGCGGCGCCGGCTGCACGAGCCATATTCCAGTACCTGCTGGGTGCCGGGGTCACACCCCTGGTCGCCGGCGAGGACACGGAGCGGTAACCATGGCGGTGTTGGGGCCTTCCCTGGACGGCGTGGGCGGAATATTCGAGGACCGTCCCAGGCCCACTCCGGACGTCATCGTGTTCGTGTTGATGGCCGCTCTCATGGCCCTGGGCAGCGTGATGGTGTACTCGTCCACGTTCGTCCGGCTTGACGAGGAGACGGGCGATCCCACCTCGGCCATGCGGAGGCAGATGATCTTCGCGGGCGTGGCGCTGGTCACCTACGTGGCGGCCTCGATGATCGACTACCGCCTGTACCGGCGCTTTCCGCTCCTCATCTACGGCATCATGATGATCGCCCTGATCGGCGTCCTGTTCGCCCCTCCCCAAAAAGGCGCTACCCGGTGGATCCCGGTGGGCGCCTTCCAGTTCCAGCCATCCGAGTTCGCCAAGGTTGCCCTGATAGTCGCGCTGGCGAGCTTGCTGACCAGGGGGGCCAGGCGACGTCTGTCGTGGAGGTCCCTCGGGACCGCCCTGCTGATGGCGGCCGCGCCCAGCTTCCTCATCTTCCTACAGCCCGATCTCGGCACCATGCTGGTGGTGGGCTTCATCACCGTGGGCATGCTGTTCGTAGCCGGCTCCAGTATTCGCCAGATGCTGGTCCTGGGGGCTTCCGGGGTCGTCGGCGTGATCGCGGTGTTCCAACTCGACATCCTCAAGTCCTACCAGATCGCCCGGCTTGCCGGCTTCTTCGATCAGGCCTCTGACCTGCAGGGCGTCAACTGGAATCTCTACCAGAGCCAGATCGCCATCGGCTCGGGCCAGCTCGTGGGAAGGGGCTTGTTCCAGGGCACGCAGACCCGTCTGAGCTTCATTCCCTCCCAGACCACCGACTTCATCTTCACGGCGGTGGGGGAGCAGTTCGGCTTCATCGGCGGTTCGGCGGTGATTCTCGCCTACGCCATCCTGATATGGCGCGTGCTGATCGTGGCCGCGGGAGCGCCTAACGCGTTCGGGTCCATGATCGCGGTAGGCATGGCAGCGCTCCTTTCCTTCCATATATTCGTCAACATCGGCATGACGGTCGGCTTGGTTCCGGTCACCGGACTCCCGCTGCCGTTCATGAGCGCCGGTGGTTCGGCCATGATCGCCATGGCGGGCGGGCTGGGGATAGTGAACTCGGTCTGGAGGTCCAGATCGCCGGTCAGCGACCGGCCGGAGGCACGCGATCTCTGAACCGGGTGTTAGTATCCCCGGCGGTGGGTGGCGGCTCGACCGAGCCTGACATCCAGTCGCTCCCTACCGAGCCCGGAAGACCGTTCCTCGTGGGCAAGCATTCTCTCCGGGATGATTGCGGGAAAGCCGCAGTGGCGCTAGGACTTGTGGACCTTCGACCAGGCGTATCCGGAGCGAGCACCAATCCGCTCGCCCTCGAGTGGTTCGGTAAGTCACGGAAACGAACGAGACGTTGCCGGCACGGGAATCGTTTGCCTCCCGTGTCGACCGCGGACCCGCGGGGAGGGCCCGCGCAGGCCGGAACCCACCGGCATACGTAGAAGCAGTAGTCGCACCGACAGGAGAAGGGACCGGAGACCGTGACGGAGCAGCAGACCAGAGGTCCTGCCCGCTCTGGTTGCGCCGCCGTCCGATGGATCTTGGTTTCTGCCCTTGCAGTCGCGTGCGTCCTTTCAGATCAAGGAGACATCCGTAATGCCTTTCTTTCGGCGCAAGACAGCCGAAATAGTTCGCCGCGGAGTCGGCGACGAATCGACCGAAGAACGAACAACCAGAAAGATCAGCGGTAAGACAGTAAAGGTCCGGCGGGTACGAGAACTGCCTGCCAGGCCCAAACAGGCCTCCAGGACCGCCACCAAGCGGAAGAAGAGACAGACCAAGCAGGGGTCGGCCCGCTCCGGGAGCCGCCAGCGGGGTCGCTCGCATTCCCACACAGAGGGAACGGTTCCGCTTCCGGCGGCCGGACGCCGCCAGATGCTGGTCCGGGTCTTACCCCACCAAACCCAGATAGTGGTGCTGGAGGGCTCGCTCCTGGTGGAGCACTACGTCCACCGGTCCGAGAACGAATCGCTGGTCGGCAACATCTACAACGGTGTCGTCCGCAGCGTGCTGCCGGGTCTCGAAGCGGCCTTCGTGGACATCGGTACGGAGAAGAACGGCGTTATCTACGCCGGCGACCTCAATTCGTCCCGGCGCACGCACGGGCGAGGACCGCGCATCGAGCGCCAGCTCAAGCAGGGCGACCACATCATGGTCCAGGTCGACAAGGACCCGATGGGCAGTAAGGGACCGCGGCTCACCAGCCAGATGACCTTGCCCGGTCGGCACCTGGTGCTGTCACCCAAGAACTCCATGCTGGGTATATCCCGTCGCCTGCCCGAGGCGGAGCGCAACCGGCTGCGACTGCTGCTCCAGGCGGAGCGGCCACCCGGCTTCGGTCTCATCGTGCGCACGGCGGCTGCCGGTTCGTCCAGGCGGGAGATCGTGGCTGACATCGCCCGCCTCAAGGCCAAGTGGGCTGAGGTCGAGGAAGCCGCCAAGGGCGCGTCCGCGCCCCGGCTGATCCACGAGGAGCCCAGCCTCCTGATCCGGGTGATCCGCGAGCACTTCACCGGGGACTTCCGGCGCCTGCTGATAGATGATCGCCGGGCCCACGAGGCGGTCCTGAAGTATCTGAAGGAGGTCTCCCCTGAACTGGTCGACAGGGTGCATCTCAGCCAGGACCGCAACCAGAGCCTCTTCAGCCGCTTCCGGGTGGACGACCAGCTCCGCCGGGCGCTCGACCGCAAGGTATGGCTGCCATCAGGGGGACACCTGGTGATTGACCGGACCGAGGCGCTTACGGTCGTTGACGTGAACACCGGCAAGTACGTGGGCGAGGCGAACCTCGAGGACACCGTTCTCCACAACAACCTCGAGGCCGCCGAGGAGATCGGGCGCCAGCTTCGCCTGCGAGACATCGGCGGGATCATCGTCATCGACTTCATAGACATGGAGGTCAAGAAGAACCGCGAGGCGGTTCTAGAGCGGCTCCGGGCGGCGCTCGCTTCGGACAAGACCACCACCCAGGTGCATTCCGTGTCGAGTCTCGGTCTCGTCGAGATGACGCGCAAGAACGTGTCCAGCGGTCTGATAGAATCCTTCTCCGATCCTTGTCCCACCTGTGACGGGCGCGGCCTCGTGCTCCACGAGAAGGCGGCCACCTCGGGGGTTCCGATCAGTCCGGTGGGCGACAAGGTAGCGATGTGAACCGGGGGCCGGGCTGTGGAGAATGTCCGGCTGGGTTACGGTCGAAAGGTTGTATTCCGACATGTACGCGATCATCCGCTCGGGTGGCAAGCAGACCAGGGTGTCCAAGGGCTACGTGATAGACGTGGAGTTGTTGAAGGACGCCGGGGATGAGGTCACCTTCACCCCGTTGCTGGTGGTCGACAACGAGGGCGCTGTGATCACCAGCCGGGAGGATCTCGCCGGAATGCAGGTCAGGGCCCGGGTGCTCGGGAACGTCAAGGGCCGCAAGGTCGAGGTGTTCAAGTACAAGAACAAGTCCGGGTACCGGCGCCGGAAGGGCCATCGCCAGCGGCACACCCGCCTCGAGATAACCCACGTGGGCGCCATCAGTTGAGGAGTCCGAGCTAGTGGTCTGTCTGCGAAACAACCGGGTGCTCTGGCGGCCATCGGCGTCCCGTCGCTGCGTTCCGCTTCCTCAACGTACCGCTGCGGGTACGCCTTCGTCAGCGGGCCTTGCGAGGAACACCGCTGTCTCGCCATACCACACCGCCATTACACAGAAAGACCACTAGAGGAGGCGTGTATGTCCAAGACCAAGGGTGGAGGGTCCACCAAGAACGGCCGTGATTCGCACGCCAAGCGGCTCGGCCCCAAGGTCTTCGATGGTCAGGAGATCAAGGCGGGGACCATCCTGGTCCGACAGAGGGGCACCCGCATCCATCCGGGAGTCAACGTACGCCGTGGGGGCGATGACACGCTCTTCGCGATCGCGCCGGGCACGGTGAAGTACCACCGGCAGGGTGGGCGCCGCCGGGTGAGTGTCCTGACCGACCTTCACTGATCGTCGGGACGTCCGGTAAGGAACGTCCCTGACCGTGGGACGGTGGAATCGTGTTCATCGACCAGGTCCGCGTCCATCTTCGATCCGGTAACGGCGGGGCCGGCGCGGTCTCGTTCCGTCAGGTCGGTCGCCGCCCCAAGGGAAGGCCCGCCGGCGGATCGGGCGGGCGGGGCGGGAGCGTGCTCCTAGCCGTGGACGTGGGAATGTCCACCCTCCAGGACTTCCGCCGGCGGCCCCATCGGGCAGCAGGCCACGGGACCCATGGGGCGTCGGACCTCCGTAACGGGCGCCAGGGCGAGGACCTGGTCGTACCGGTACCCCCCGGCACGGTGGTGATCGACGAAGATGATCGGATCATCGCCGACCTGGTAGCTACAGGCCAGCAGGTCACGGTGCTGGAGGGCGGCCGGGGCGGCCGCGGCAACGCGGCATTGATCTCGCCCGCCAACCGGGCGCCCACCTTCTGCGAGCAGGGCGAGTACGGGACTGAGGCCTGGTTCACCCTGGAGATGAAGCTGGTCGCCGATGCGGCGCTCATCGGATTCCCCAACGCCGGCAAGTCCACCTTGATCTCTCGGGTGTCGGCGGCCCGCCCCAAGATCGCCGACTATCCCTTCACCACGCTGGTCCCCAATCTGGGCGTGGTGATGATCGACGACCGGTCCTTCGTCATGGCCGACGTGCCCGGCCTGGTGGAGGGGGCTGCGGAGGGTAGGGGGCTCGGCCACGAGTTCCTCCGACACTGTGAGCGAGCCCTGGTGTTGGTGTTCCTCCTTGATCCATCGCCACTGCAAGAGCTCTCCCTGGAGCGCCAGTACGAGGTACTCGAGCGCGAGCTTCGCATGCATGACCCAGGTCTGGCCGAGCGGCCTCGGTTGGTGGCCGTCACCAAGCGTGACCTCTTCGTAGAGAGCCCGGTCACCGGGGCGCTGCTCCAACTCGCCCCGGACCTGATCGAGATCAGCTCGGTGGCAGGACAGGGGCTCGACGATCTGGTCCATCGGATTGCCGACGCCGTCGACCTGGCTGCCAGGACGAGCGACCCGGGCGAGGGCTATGTACTGCATCGCCCGCTGGGCGCCACCTTCGAGGTGGACCGCGTGGACGGTGTATGGGTGGTGAACGGTCGCGCCGCGGAACGGGCAGTGGCTCTCAACGACCTGACCCTGTCCGATGCCGCCCTGCTCGCTTCCCGCCGACTTTCCCGCCTCGGGGTGGATGAGTCCCTGCGCCGAGCAGGCGCCCGGGAGGGTGACGAGGTGCGGATCGGCGATCTGGTCTTCGAGTACTCGGAGCCCGACCTTGGATGAGGATGCCGGAAGGCGCCGCGCACCCCCGCCGACGGGGAGTCCGGTAGTCCTGAAGGTCGGTTCGTCGAGCCTCACCCGTGCCGACGGCGCGGTCGACGAGCGGGCCATCGAGCGGGTGATGTGGCAGGTGAGCACCTTCTGGGAAGCCGGCCATCCGGCTGTCCTGGTCTCCTCGGGTGCTGTAGCGGCCGGATCCTCGGCTGTGGGCGGGCGTCCTTCGGACACCACCGGCCTGCAGGTGGCGGCCGCGGTCGGCCAGACGCTGCTGATGTCCCACTACAGCCGGGTGTTCCCCAGCATCGGCCGGACGGTGGGCCAGGTGTTGCTGACCGTGGACGTGCTGGCGATGAGAGCCCAGTATCTCCATGCTCGGCGGACCCTGACCCGCATGCTGGAGCGGGGCATAGTCCCGATCGTCAACGAGAACGATACGGTTGCCATCCACGGCTGGAAGATGGGCGACAACGACCGGCTCGCCGCCATCGTGTCGCACCTGGTGAGCGCCGGGATGCTGGTGCTCCTGACCGACACGGACGGCCTCTACTCGGCCGATCCTCGTACGGGAGAGGGTGAACCGATCCTGACCGTCCGGCACCGGGATCCCATCCTGGACCGGGTGGCCGCGGGAGCGCCCGGACCGGTCGGATCGGGAGGGGTGGGAACCAAGGTGGAGGCGGTGCGGATGGCGGCCTGGTCAGGCATCCCGACCGTCATCGCCAGGTCGGATCGTCCGGGTGTCGTGGACACCATCATCCGGGGCGGGGCGGCGGGTACGTACGTGGTACCCGGTGACACCAAGCTGTCGGCCTGGAAGCTGTGGTTGGCGTTCGGGCAGCAACCGAGCGGCACTCTCCGGATCGATGACGGTGCGGTACGCGCGCTGGCGCGCCGGGGCGGCTCGTTGCTGCCGGTGGGGATCACCGGAATGGAGGGGGAGTTCCCGGCCGGCGCATCCGTGGAGGTTCGGAGCTCCACGGGTGTCCTGGTGGGGAAGGGTCTGGTGACGGCCGACTCGGATCAGATCCGGGATCGGATGGGTAAGCGCACCACGGATACCGGAGTCCCGTCCGAGGTCATCCATCGCGATCGGTTGGTCGTCCTGCTGGACGGCTGACCCCCGGGGCCCGCAGCGGGGCCTTCCTACCGGCGCCAGAGCGACCGGGTGAACAGCAGCAGCACCGGGAAGAGCTCGAGGCGGCCGGCGATCATCAACAGCGAGAGCAACCACTTGCCCGGCCACGTCAGGGCGGAGTAGTTGCCGGTTGGGCCGAACTCACCGAGCGCCGGGCCGAAGTTGCTGAGCGCGCTGGCGGTGGCCGATGCGGCGTCCACGAGGCCGAGTTCGGGCCCGAATATGGCGCCCAGGAAGCCCAGCAGGAAAGTACCTGTCATGAACAGGAACATGAAGAAGAGGAAGAACGACTGGACACTCTGCACGATGGGCTCGTGCACCCGCTTCGAACCGAACCTGATCAAGAAGATCCCGCGAGGGTGGATGAGGCGCCTCAGGTCGGCCGCCGCCGCCCTGACCAGCACACCCATGCGGTAGATCTTGATGCCGCCGGTGGTCGATCCCGCCATACCGCCCAGGAACATCAGGCCGACCACGAACAGTTGGAGAGCCGGTATCCAAGCGCCGAAGTCAGCGGTCGCGTATCCGGTGCCGGTGACCAGGGACATAGATGTGAAGACCGAGTCGCGGATGACGTCGGCTGCAGGCGCCTGCCCCCACAGGCTCAGGATCATGACCAGGCTGGCGACCGCCACGATCCCCGTGAACAACCTGAACTCGGCGTTCTTGAGGTACCGGCCGGGATCCCGCACGGCTCGGAAATGCAGCGCGAATGAGGTTCCGGAGATCAACATGAAGACGATCACCACCCACTGCACGTAGGGGCTGAAACCGTCGATGGAGGTGGCTTCGGTGCTGAACCCGCCGGTGGCCATGTTGGTGAAGGAGTGGTTGATGGCCTGGAAGAGCGTCATGTCCCCCGCCCATAGGAGGAGCATCTCCACCAGCGTCAACAAGGCGTAGATGTACCACAGCCTCTTGGCGGTTTCCCGGAAGCGAGGCGTTAGACGATCGGGTTCGGGCCCGGGCGACTCGGCCCGAGCCAGCTGTACCCCGCCGGTTCCGAGCAGGGGGAGGACGGCCAGCGACAGGACGATCACGCCCATGCCGCCCAGCCACTGGGTGGTGGACCTCCACATGACGATGCCGCGGGGCATTGCGGCCGGATCGGGGATCAAGGTGGCGCCGGTGGTGGTGAAGCCGGACACGGTCTCGAAGAATGCGTCGGTGAGGTTGTCGATGGTTCCGGTCAGCAGGTACGGAAGCACCCCGAAGCAGGCCATGGCGAACCAGGCGAGGCCTACCGTGGCGAACCCCTCCTTGGTGGTGAGGGTCCCGGGACTCCCCATCACCCGCCAGCCGAACAGTCCGGCCAGGATGGTGAGCACCGCCGACAATGTGATCCAGCCGGCAACCTCCTGTTCCCGGTAGATGAGCGCGGTGACGGCCGCCGGAAACATGGCGGTCCCGGCCGCCACCACCACGGCGCCGATCACGTAGGACAGGCGACCGAAGATGGATCCCGGACGGCGAAGACGGAAGGATCGTCCGGGTGAGGTCATGTCCGCCGGTGGTGGTGGCGCCGAGGGCCGCCGGGCGGGCTCACGCCGAGAACATCGACTCGACGGCAGCCATGGCGTCGGGTACGGTGAAGATGATCAGGTGATCGTGCTCCTCGATGGTCGTGGCGCCCGAGGGGACGAAGGCGATGTCACCGCGCACCATTCCTCCCACCACCATGCCATAAGGCAGGGTTAGTTCCAGGAGCGAGTGCCCCACCGCCTCGGAGCCCGGAACAGCCTCCAACTCGATCACCTCGGCGTCGGTGTCGGAGAAGGTCACCACCGAATAGACGGTGCCTCGCCGCACGAACCGGAGGATCGACGCGGCGGCGGTCAGGCGGGTGGACACGGTGGTATCCACCCCGATGCCCGCCAGCAGATCCACGTAGCTCATGCGCGTCACCCGGCTGATGGTGGTGGCGGCACCCATCGCCTTGGCGACCAGGCAGGGGATCAGGTTCATGGAATCGACGCCGGTGAGGGCGACCACGGCGTCGTGAAGGTTGGTATCGAGCTCCCCGAACACCCTGGGATCGGTGGGATCGGCGGCGATTACGAGCGCGGACGGGACCTCCTCGGCCACGGCGCCGCACCGGGCCTCGTCGGGGTCGATCACCACGACCTCCATGCCCGCCTTGACCAGCAGCGCGGTGGTAAGCCGGGCCACGCGGGTCGTTCCGATGATCAACACCCGGCGGATGTCGCGGTCGTGGATGCCGATCAGCGACCTGGCTCGGTCGACGTTCCTGCTCTTGACCATCAGCAGCAGGTGGTCACCCTCGAGCACGGTCGTGTCTCCCCGCGCGACGATGGTGGCGCCGTTCCGGACCGCGGCGATGGCCAGCCAGCTGAAGCTCTCGTTGCGAGGGATATCCATCAGCGGTATTCCCACCAGCGGCGAGCCGGCAGTAACGGTGCCGCCGACCAGGGACAGTTGCCCTTCACCGAATTCGATGAGCTCGCTCAGCCCGGACTCCACCACCAGCGCAGCGATTTCCGCGGCTGCCGCCTCGACGGGATCGATGACCACATCTACGTCGATACCGTCGAGGCCGTCCCTGAGATCCGGGTCCTGCACCCGGGCGACGGTGCGTTCCACGCCCATCTTCCTGGCCGTGTGGCAGGCGAGGATGTTGGCGCCGTCGCTGGCGGTCACCGCGAGCAGTAGGCCGGCCTGACCGATTCCGGCTTGCTCGAGCGTGGCGGCGCTGGCGCCGTTACCCGTGATTACCAGAGCGTCGAGACGGTCCTTGAGCTCGGCGGCCCGGCGAGGATCGATGTCGATCACCACCACGTCCTGACCCTCTAGGGACAGGCGTTCGGCTATGTATCCCCCTACCGCTCCCGCACCCACCACCACGATGCGCATCTAGCCCTGATTCTTCCTGTTTCCGGTCACACCGACGTAGATTAGGCACCTCAGCTTCATGAGTTCACTCCTGCTACTCCAGTACCAGGCAGGTGAAGGTCACGCTAGGCCGAAAAGCAACTACCAGTAGCGATAACCCCAGGTCAGAAGCCCAAAACTCGCGCTCCTGTCACCGTACAGACCCCCGATCCATGAAGAATTGGGGCTACAGCCGTACTCTTCCCATCGGTCGGCGCCCCATTGTAGGGGGCTCTGCAGAGAACCCACGCGACAAGGCATTCCAGCAGTAGTCGCCGATTCTCATCCCGGTAGTTTGCCACGGGTGAAGCCCGGCGGATTCTTTGGCAGCGCCCTTCCCCGGAGTCAGCGGGGGCTGACACTCCGAACCGACCGTCAAGGGACTTGAAAGAGGTCCCGGATCGGCCTACGTTCCAACCTGGTGGAGCGCCCGACCATGCGCGCGGCTCGGGCCGCCCACCGGGCGCGCAGGCCGGAGCGCGACGGGAGGCAGGAAGTCCTGCTGTGAATGCTTTTCGCCTGTCCATCGTGTTGGTTGCTGCCGTGTCGCTCCTCGTCCCGGCCGCGTTGGCACGGAGCGCCTCTGCGGAGGGTCTGTCGTGCGTGGGCCTGAGCCCGCCCGTTGACGGGGTCATCACCGAGCCCTTCGATCCCGGGCCCGGCTACGAGGGCCACTGGGGAGTCGACTACCAGGGCGACCGCGACGGCCTAGTCCAAGCGGCCGCCGGAGGGACCGTCATCTTCTCCGGCCGCGTGGTCCAGAACCCGGTGGTCACCATCGACCACGGGGGTGGCCTGTGGACCAGCTACTCCTACCTGGGACATATCACGGTGCTGACCGGCGAGGATGTCGAACGCGGAACGGTGGTCGGCACCGTAGGAGGCGACACCGGCCACGGCGACGTCCATCTGTCGGTCCGGGTCGATGGCGAGTACATAGATCCGCTGCGGGTGATGGGCTGCCAGGCCAGGGCGCCGTCGGCCGGTCTCCGCCTGGTGGGACGGTTCTGAAGAATGCGGGAGGTAGCCTCACGGGATGCGCATCGGGCTCCTGGGCGGAACTTTCGATCCTCCGCACGTCGCTCACATGGCGGTGGCCGAGGCAGCCTTCCGGCAGTTGGGCCTGGATGCGGTCTGGCTGGTGCCGGCGGGGTCGCCCTGGCAGAAGGAGGGTACGGTGGTCACACCGGCCCAGGACCGGTGGGGCATGACCCTCGCGGCGGTGGAGGGGATACCGTACATGGAGGGCGACGACCGCGAGGTGGTCCGGCCCGGCCCGACCTATACCTTCGATACCGTGTCGGGCCTCCCCGATCACGAGGTGACTTTGATCCTGGGGGCCGACGCCGCCTCCCGGATCGCCTCGTGGCATCGGAGCGCCGAACTCCGGGAAATGGTGAGCATCGCCGTGGCGCCCCGGCCCGGTGTCGATCCGCACACGGTGGAGGAGGCCGTGATCACCCGTGTGAAGTGGCTCGATGTCCCGCAGCTCGACATCTCGGGCACGGACCTGCGCGAGCGCGCCATGGCCGGTCGGAGCCTGCGCTTCCTGGTGCCGGAGGGCGTATGGCGCTACATCGAGACGCGCGGCCTCTACCGCTGAGACACCGAGGCGCCTCCGGGCCGCGGAGGGTGCCGCACAATGCCCGTCCGGCACGACCGTCGACGAAAGAACCCCAGGTCAAGGCTTTGTGGTCCAACCTGTCCTCGTCGTTTTCGGCACCCTCCTATACTCCGGGTTGCCCCGAGGAGGTGTCACCAGTCCGGGATAGCCGGCCATAGAGAACCAGCAGGCAACAGCCATCGAGATCACGTCGGCAGAACTCGCCGCCTTCGCGGCTGATGCCATCGACGCCAAGCAGGGACGCGACATAGTGGTCCTCGACATGGGCGATCTGCTGGGCATCGTGGACATCTTCGTGATCGGCACCGGAACCTCCAAGCGTCAGGTCCGCACCATGCTCGAGGAGGTCGATCTGCGGCTCGGCCGGTGCGGTCGTAAACCACTGCGCACTGAAGGCCTCGACACCGGTGAGTGGGTGTTGGCGGACTACGGAGACGTAGTGGTCCACATCTTCCAGACCGAGGCAAGGGACTTCTACGCCCTGGACCGGCTGTGGGGTGATGCGCCGCGCCTCCTCTGGGAGCCGGACTCACCGGACTGATCCGGCCGCAGGGCCGGCGGTGGAGACTTGGTAAGCTGGTGGGGATCCCCATCCCGGTCGAGAGACCGACCACGGGGCTGTAGCTCAGCTGGCAGAGCGCTTGCATGGCATGCAAGAGGTCACGGGTTCAAATCCCGTCAGCTCCACTTGGTGGATGAGCGAGTAGGCAGCGCTTGAGACTCAACCTCAAGTTGTGCCGGAAGTCATAGGTTGGAAGCAGAGCAGGTTCGAGGCCAGGTGCTTGGCCGAAGGCACGATCGAAGCCCCGCGGAGGGAACAAAGGTACCTCGGTCCAATTGGCTGGCGGGTGCTGATCCTTGCTGCACATTAGATGGCAAGTCAATGGTCCGTGGGCCATGGCTGCCTGTCCCGCCGTACTAGTGCCGTGACGAGATTAATGGAGGCTCGATAGTGGGTGACATGTTCAAGCCCGTGCCTTGGTCTGTGCAGGACCTAGTTGGGGCCGTGCGATCTGGTGCATTGCGGCTTCCGGACATCCAGCGGCCGTTCGTATGGTCCAAAACAAAGGTACGTGACCTGGTCGACTCGATCTACCGTGGGTACCCCGTTGGCGAGTTGATGTTCTGGAACTCGGCAGGTGATGACGGTGGCCGATCGATCGGAGTGGAGGTGAAACCCAAGACGGCGGCGGCCAAGATTGTCGACGGACAGCAACGTCTGACCAGTCTGTACGCCGTGATGACTGGCGAGCCCGTTGTAGATCACGACTATCGACGGGACTCCATCAGAATCGCGTTCAACCCGTTTGCCGAGCGGTTCGAAGTGCAGAATGTGGCGCTGAGGAGGAGCAGAGAGTGGGTCCCGGACATTTGCGAAGTGTTCAAGAGTCCGTTCCGGGCGAGGAAGGAGTTCATCAGTCGTTACCGCGATGAACATGATCTGAGCGAGGCGATCGAGGAGGAGCTTGAAACGGTGTTCGCACGCCTCCACGGTATCCGGGACTACTCGTTCACCGTGGTCGAGCTTCATGCTGAGACCGATCGGGAGAAGGTTGCCGATGTGTTCGTGAGGATCAACTCCGAGGGAATAAAGCTGACACAGGCGGACTTCATCTTGACCTGGCTCAGTGTCTTTTGGGACGAGGGTCGCGACGAACTGGAGCGCTTCTCGCGTCACTCTCGGCTTACGCCCGATACAGCGGCGGTCCAAGATGGCGAACACGTTCAATGGACGCCGAAGAACCACTACATCGAGCCCGAGCCGGGAAGGATACTCCGAGCTGTGGTAGCGCTTGGCCAAGGCCGTGCGCGCCTGCGCAATGCCTACATAGCGCTGCGAGGGCGTGACCCGAAGACCAGGGAGATCAACGCGGGCCATCGCGACCGCGAGTTGGATCTCTTCAAGGCTGCCCAGCACGAGGTCTTGAAACCCACGAACTGGGATAGCTTTCTGCTAGTCCTGGCCAAGGCTGGCTTCCGGTCGAAGAAGATGATCACATCCGACAACACTGTGATCTACACATACGCCCTTTGGCTGATCGGTCTGACAAGGTTCAAGGTGGACAAGGTGGCATTGAGCAGCTTGATGGCGAGATGGTTCTTCATGGCCCAGACCACGGGCCGGTACACGAACTCACCAGAGAGCAGGATGGAAGCAGACCTCGCTCGCTTCAACGATCTCGAGTCACGCAACCCAGAGGAATTCATCGGAATGGTCGAAAGTGTCATTGCGACAGTCTTGACACGAGACTATTGGGAGATCCAGCTCCCCGACGAGTTCATAACCTCATCGAAGCTCTCACCGGCATACCAGGCGTACCTCGCCGCACTCAACATCCTCGACGCTGACCTGTTCGCTATTGACGAGAAGGCATGGGTGTGGATGGACCCGTCGGCAGGCCTGGCCATGGGCGTGGAGGCACACCACCTGTTCCCAAGGAGTTACCTCAAGCGCAAGGGCATCACCACACCAAGACGTGTCAACCAGGTGGCCAACTTTGCGCCGACGGACCGAGAGACCAACCAAATCATCACGGATCGACGCCCGAGCGAGTACTGGCCCAAGCTGGTAGCCGACCGCAAGATCACTGGTGAGGTCCTTAAACGCCAACAGTTCTGGCATGCGCTACCTGACGGCTGGGAATCAATGGACTACGAGGAGTTCCTCACAGAGCGTCGCAGCGCCATGGCGCGGGTCGCCGATGAGGCGTTCAAGCGTCTGTCCGACCCTCACTACAAGCCACTGTCCGGACCGAGCGCCTCAACTGCGCCAGAACAGGACACAGTCAGGACACTCTCCCTCAGCGAACTAGTGGCTGCGGGTCTACTCATGCCAGGCGACTTTCTTATACCTGCTGATCCCGAGCGGGACGACACCATCGCCGAAATCACAGATGATGCCCTGATCGCTCTAGATGAGCATGTCTACGACTCGCCGCGGCGGGCGGCTCGGGCGGACGGCGACGAGCGGTCAGACGGGTGGGACTACTGGGTTCTGCTTGACGACTCGGACCCGCTCCGCACACTCCGAGAACTCGCTACCAGCACGGCCTAAGACCACCAGCACCGAGACCGGCGGTTCAGTTGTGCTAAGGCCGCGTAGCTTCTAATGGTGGTCGCTGTGCCAGGAGGTTCATGAGTGGACTGGTCGACGTTCTTGGAGCCTTTTTCGCGCCTTTGGCCGGTCCTCGTGTCGGGAGTGATTTTCAGGTCAGTCCGATGGGGGTGGAGAAGGCTCCAGAAGCTGTGGCGGGGCAGGCGACCGATCCCGTCCTCGGAGCGAGATCAACCACGGCGCAGCCGGCAACAGAGACCAGGTGTCTACCGAATCTCGGAGTTGTCGCGCCTGGATCGGCCACAAGGGCTCGGGCAGTACATTGCTGCTCGGGGCCTGGTTCCCTTAGAGACGAGAAGCCCAGAGTCCAGGCTTCGTGCCGCCGGGAATGCGGTATCCGACTTCTTGTTCACGATACGCACGATCCCGAAGCCAGGATTCCGAATCTTGGGATGGCAGTGCCATCCGAACCCCAGCTCAGCAGAGATCACCGGCAGTTTCGTGCTGGTAATACGGCTCCACCCCAACGAGAACAGACGTCATCTGCAGGCCTCACTGCGCTCTCATTTCGTGTTGTCCGAGCGTCCCCGGCTCGTAGCCATTGCCTCGATCTCGGATCTCTTCGATGAGGCGCACGTTCGTTGCTACGCCGTCGACACTTTCACTACGAGTTTCAACCACGAGGATCATGAGATAATCGGCGTGCAATCATGTGACGGTGTCCGCCATGGGGTGCCGACTCACAGCACCATGCGAGTCGGCGAGGTCCCCGACGACGCTCTGTGGCTGATCACCGCTAATCCCGCCCATACTGCTCCGAGTGACAACTGGGGCAGCTCCCCGGGAGAGGTGTACGAGACCCAGGACGATCCCATCGTTCCGCAAGAGGATCCGGCAACCCGCCCGGAACTCGACGATGACTACCGCTACATCCGCAGAACCGTTCGTCGCTCGATCATCGCCAAAGGCATCATCTGGCTGACGAGTGGTCCAGGTGTGGTGCTCGGGAGCACTGCGATTCTTGCACTGTCGGGATCGCCGTATTCGGTAGCGTTACCGATTCTGACGTTCTGGTCAGTAATCTGGATCATCGTATTCTTCCCGTACGTGGGAGGTATCGCCGCGGGGTGGTTCGAGACATGGTGGTGGCGATGGCGAGACCACCAGGTCCGCAACAGCGACAGGGTATGGAGAGGCGGAACCTCCGACTGCCTCGTATTCGGCGCGATGGTCAGGAGAGGCCGGGTGCTGAACAAGAAGGACTGGAGGAGATTCTGGCGCCGGCCGCGGCCCGGGGGATGAAGCCGGACCGTCCTGCCTGCCTACGCTCCTCGCCGGAGTGAGCGCCCTCGACCTATTCATCGGGCGGGGCCGGGCCAAGAAGCTGATCCCGCTGGAGGACGATGAGATCCAGCGCCGGAGGCTGGGGGCCGCCCGCCGGAATGCATTGTCACTGTTCAGCAGCCTCCTAGAATCACCGGCGTGACCAAACGGATCGAGAGATACGACCACGGCCGGGTCGAGGCGCGCTGGCAGGAGGTCTGGGAGAGAGACGGCATCTACCGCACGGTGGTCGACTGGGAGCGTCCCAAGCACTACGCGCTGACCATGTTGCCCTACCCGAGCGGTGATCTCCACATCGGGCATTGGTACGCCATGACGCCCTCGGATGCCCGGGCCCGCTACATGCGGATGAAGGGCTACAACGTCCTCTTCCCGATGGGGTTCGACGCGTTCGGGCTTCCGGCGGAGAACGCCGCGGTGCAGGCCAACATCCACCCGTGGAGATGGACCTACGCCAACATCGAGCGCATGCGCCGCCAACTCCGGTCGATGGGAACCATGATCGACTGGGAGCGCGAGGCGGTGTCCTGCACGCCGGAGTACTACCGCTGGACGGAGTGGTTCTTCGCTCGGCTCTATGAGGCCGGCCTGGCGTACCGCGGCGAGGCCCTGGTCAACTGGTCCCCGACCCTCCAGACCGTGCTCGCCAACGAGCAGGTGATCGACGGGAGGGACGAACGGACCGGCCAGCCGGTCGTCCAGCGGATGATGGAGCAATGGTTCTTCCGCATCACCCGATATGCGGAGGAACTTCTGGACTTCGGTGGTCTCGACTGGCCCGAGCCCATCAAGGCGATGCAGACCAACTGGATCGGACGCTCCGTGGGGGCCCGGGTTCGATTCCCTGTGGAAGGCGCCGATCCGATCGAGGTGTTCACCACCCGCCCGGACACCCTCCACGGCGCCACGTTCATGGTGCTCGCTCCGGAGCATCCCCTGGTGGAGGTTCTGACCACCGCGGACCGGAAGGAAGAGGTGGAGGAGTACCGGGACGGCGCCGCTCGCCGTTCGGAGCTCCAGCGAACCGACCTGACTCGGGACAAGCACGGGGTGTTCACCGGTGGCTATGCGACCAATCCCGTTACCGGCGGCGACATCCCGGTATGGATAGCCGACTACGTGCTGATGAGCTACGGAACCGGAGCGATCATGGCTGTTCCGGGCGAGGACAGCCGGGACTGGGAGTTCGCCGTCAGGTACGGGCTGCCCGTGGTGCGCACCGTCCGGCCGCCCGACCACTTCGATGGGGACGCTTACGAGGGGGACGGCCCGTCCATCAACTCGGACTTTCTCAATGGCCTGTACATAGCCGAGGCCAAGGTGGCCATGATCGGTTGGCTCGAGGCGAGGGGACACGGCGAGGGGGCCGTCCAGTACCGGCTGCGGGACTGGCTGATAAGCCGCCAGCGCTACTGGGGCTCGCCGATTCCGGTGGTCTACCGCGAGGACGGGACCGTGGAACTGGTACCCGATAACGCCCTGCCGGTGGAGTTGCCCGAGGACGTGGAGTTCATGCCGACCGGACGGAGCCCGCTCGTCTCCCATGAGCCGTTCCTGAGGGCGGTCGACTCGGAGGGGGAGCCGGCGACCCGCGAGACCGACACGATGGACACCTTCATGTGCTCGTCCTGGTACCAGCTCCGCTACCTGAGCCCGGCGTACGACCTCGCTCCCTTCGATCCCGAAGAGGCGGCCTACTGGCTGCCTGTCGACACTTACACCGGTGGCTCGGAGCACGCCGTGATGCATCTCATGTACACCCGGTTCTTCACCAAGGCGCTTCGTGACATGGGGTGCTTCGCGGACACGGCCGCCGCGATGAGGGCGCACGGTCGTGATCCGGACGGCATGTTCGACGAGCCGATGGTCATGCTCCGCAACCAGGGTCAGGTGCTCGGAGAGGAGCGCCGGGGTGACCGGGTACTGGTGGTCGGCAGTCGGGAAGAGGACCGGCTGGTGGCCGACTCGGTGCTGGTGGTGACCGGTCCCGACGCATCGCCGGAGGAGGCGGACGGAGACCGTCTCGTGGGCGAGATCGTCAGCCGCACCGAGCGCATGCTGGTGGTCCAACCGCCGGATGGCGCCGAGCCCGTGACGGTCGAGATAGCCGAGAGCGCGACGATCGAGATCCCGGCCATCCCGGGAACCAACAGCGTCACCCAACTGCGCCATCGGCTGGACGTCCAGCGCATGTCGAAGTCCCGTGGCAACGTGGTCAATCCCGACGACCTGGTGGAGCGGTTCGGCGCCGACACCGTCCGGACCTACCTCATGTTCGCCTTCGAATGGGAGAAGGGCGGCCCCTGGGACAGCCGGGGGATGAAGGGTGCGCAGCGCTTCATCGTCGATGTCTGGCGCCTCGGCAAGGCGGTATACCAGGCCGGGCAGGTGGATGACTCCGCCACCGCCGCGCTCCGGCGTCGCGCCCACCAGGCGATCATCAAGGTGGGACAGGATCTCGAGTCGTTCTCATGGAACACAGCAGTGGCCGAACTGATGAAGCTGCGCAACTCGATGAACGACGCTCTGGCCGCCCGGAACGTGACCCCGGAGGTCTGGCGGGAGACGTTCTCCATCCTCGCCCTATTGCTGGCGCCGATCGCTCCCCATGTCACCGAGGAGGTCTGGAGCCGTCTAGGCAACGAGACCAGCATCCACCTCGAGCCCTGGCCGGAGGCAGACATGGGGGCCGCCGCCGATGAGTCGGTGACGATGGTGGTTCAGGTCAACGGCCGGGTCAGAGCCCGGATCGAGGTACCCGTTGGGATCTCGGAGAGGGCGGCGCTGGATCTGGCCCTCGGCCACCACAACGTGGCCCGCCATGTCGCCGGGAGCGAGGTGCGGAGGGTAATCGACCGGAGGCCGCGGCTCCTCAACATCGTGGTCTAGGCGGGGTGCCGGGCTGGTCGTGCGCCGGGCTCAGAACTCGGCGGAGCGGTAGGCCTGCCGGGCCTTGATCCGGGTCCGGTAGTTGAACACCCCGCCCGCGTAAACCCGCCCGGCCACCCTGATCAGCAGCACGATGAACCCGATCATCAGCACGAACGCGGCCAGTTGCTCCCAGAGGGCCACCGAGTCGGACACGGCTCGAACGGGGAGCACGAAGGGGGCGGTCACCGGAACCAGCGTGAGGACGGTCGACCACACCGTGTCCGGATTCCCCGAGACGTAGAGGATTCCGATCATGTAGCCGGCCACGGTGACGATCATTAAGGGGAAAGCGGCGTTCTGGGCATCCTCCGGACGATGGGCTATGGCCCCCACCGCCGCATAACCGGTGGCGTAGACGAGGTAGCCGAGCACGAACCAGATCAGCGTTACGGCCAGGAACCCGGCATCGACCTCGGGCAGGGTGATATCGAGGACCAGGCGGACGGCGACTACCAGGCTGGCTGCGATCGATCCGAACTGCAGGAGGCCGAGCAATCCCACGCCGATGATCTTGCCCGCCAGGAGCTGCCAGGGACGTAACGAGGAGAGCAACACCTCTGACACCCGGTTGGTCTTCTCCTCGGTGACGCCCAGCAGCACCCATGATCCGGTCGTCATGACGGCCATGAACAGGAGCACCAGCGCCACCTGGGAGATGACGAACTGTCGATCCTCCGCTGCGGCATCGGCGTCGTACTCGGGTTCGACGTTCACGGTCCTCACCGCCTCGCCGCTGATGATCGGCACCGCCCGCTCGGACACGTCACCGGTAGCCACCATGTGCTGCACCTGGTACGAGAGAACGGCTTGTCGCAGCGCGGACTCGAGCTCGGAGGGCGTGTCCCTGCTGACCAGTACCTCTACATTGCCGCCCCCGACCAGGGCCGCATCCACCGATCCGGCCGCCACGGCCGCGGCCGCCGCGTCGCTGTCCGTGGACTTGGTGAGATCGATCCGGTAGGAGCCCGGCTCTCCCGGCGCCCTCAACCTCGCGAGCTTTCCCTGGCCCGCGTTCTCGGCGCCGACGGTGGCGACCCGGTAGGTGCGGACCGATCCGTCATCTCCGAAGAACCCCGGGATGGCTATACCCGCCCCGACAAGTATGGCCAGAAAGAGCCAGCTCAGCGCGTAGGACTTGCTCAGGCCGCGCTCCAGGAGTTCGCGCCACATCACGAGGCCGATCGCCCGGTAGGTGGTCACGATGCGACCGCTTCCCTGAAGAGGTCCGACAGGGTGGGCGGACCGTAGGAGAACTCCCTGATCGTCCGGCCGTCCGAAAGCGCAGTCATTATCTCGTCCATGCCGATCTTCGCAGGCACCCTGAGGACGTGACGATTGCCTCTCGATTCCATCAGCCGGACACCGGGAATGGCGGGGGTGAGGGCCGTCCACGAGTCCAGATCCACCTCGACTCGCCGGTGAGTCGCTCGGTCCTTCAGCGTCCTGACCGGGCCGGACAGGGCCACGCGGCCCTGGTTGATGATGGCGACGTCATCGCACAGGTGCTCCACAAGATCAAGCTGATGGCTCGAGAAGAGCACCGCCGATCCTTGTTCCGCCCTCTCCTGCAGTATCCGGGACATCTCCTCCACGCCCAGCGGATCGAGACCGCTGAAGGGTTCATCCAGGACCAGGAGTTCGGGACCGTGTACCAGCGCGGTCACGAGCTGCACCCGTTGCTGGTTTCCGTGCGAGAGGTCGTCTACCCGGGAGTCTGCGCGTTCTTCTAGCCCGATCCGGGCGATCCACCGGTCGGCGGCGCGCGCGGCGGTTGTCTTGTCGAGCCCGTGGAGCCGGGCGAAGTAGATCACTTGGCGGCGCACCGGCATGCGGGGGTAGAGGCCGCGCATCTCCGGCATGTATCCGAACTGCCGGCGGGCGTCATGGGTGACGGGTCGACCCATCCAGGTCACGGTGCCCCCATCGAGGCGCAGCAGGCCGAACACGGCGCGCATGGCACTGGTCTTGCCGGCGCCGTTGGGTCCCAGGAAGCCGACGATCCGCCCGGGCCTGACCGAGAAACCGCAGTCGTCCAGGGCGACCACGTCGCCATAGCGCTTGGTCAAGCCGTCAAGTTCGAGCACGGGACACCTGCCATGTGGCTGTTCGGAGGGTAATCGCCACCGGCTCGTACTCTCCCCGATCCCCACCGCCCCCGAGACCACAGGGGGCTTCTCAATCACATTCTTTGCCGGTACAAGTACAGCGGCGTCGTGGATGAAGGAGGCTGCCATGTCGGAGACGCCGTCCGGTAGCGGCGTACCGGCTGCGGCACCGGGCGTGCCGGTATCGCGCCGGGGCGCCTACCTGGCCCTCGGCGGCGCGCTGGTGGTCGTGATCGGTTTCGCCCTCTGGAACCGGCCCACGGCCCCTCCGCCGGAGTCCCCACCCTCCCCGGAGGTAGCCGCAGTACCCGTGTCGGAGGTCGGCGCCGCTCCGCCTGTGGCAACCGTTCATGTCTCGGGTGCGGTTGCGGCGCCCGGCTTGGTGGTGTTACCGGAAGGAAGCCGGGTCGCCGATGCGATCGCGGGGGTGGGTGGCGCGCTGCCGGGCTCTGAGCTTCGCGTGGTGAACCTGGCTGCGCCGGTAACGGACGGTATGCACCTCGATATCCCCTGGGCCCGCGATGATCGGGGCGCGGGGCTCTCGCTCGGGTCCGGCGCGGGATCGGGCTATCCGGTCGATCTGAACCGGGCGGATCATGAGGCCCTCACGGGCATCCCCGGGGTGGGGGAGGTTCTGGCGTTGCGCATCGTCGCTTACCGGGAATCCCACGGCCGTTTCATGACGATGGAGGATCTGCTCGACGTTCCGGGCATCGGCGAAGGCAGGTTGGCCGGAATGCGTGACTACGTCGAGGTGCGTAGATAGGCCGCCTGCCCGACCCGCAGGCCAGATGGTTCCTGGCCGGCGCCGGCGCCATCTGGATCGGAGTGGTCGCCGGGACACGGGTGCCGTGGCTGGCGGTCGTGGCATTGGGCGCCGCAGCCGTGGCCGGCGTCCGGCAGAGATGGGGCGCCGCCGTGGTGGCGGGCCTGATGGCCTTGGGGGTCGTCGGTGCCTTGTTCCTGGGCGTTCGCCAGCAGGCGATGGCGAACACCCCCCTTCCACCGGGCGAGGTGACCGTCCTCGTAGAGGCTCTGACCGACGCTTCGGGTCGTCCGGGCCGGGACCGGGTTCTCGTCCGGGTGCTGGGTATCGAGGGAGCAGCGGGGCCGGTCTCCTGGGACGGTCCCGCCGGCCGGCTCCGGGGTGGCGTGGCAGGCTGGACCCGGGCCAGCCGGTGGTGGGTCGAGACGACCATGCATCGCGCGGCGGATCCGGTCATCGGGAGCCCTGCGAGGGACCCGGTGGTCTGGCACGGCAGGCTGGCCGGCGCCCGTTCCGCTCCTGGACAGGTCGGGTGGGTGGCCGGACAGGCCGCTCGGGTTCGCTCCCTCATCATCGATCGTCTCCGACCGGAGACCGACCGGGGGAGGGCGCTCCTGGCCGGATTCCTGCTGGGGGATGTCTCGCACCTGCGTCCGTGGGAGGAGGAGGCGATGCGCCGTGCCGGGCTGTCGCACTTCGTCGCCGTTTCCGGGAGCAACGTGGCGCTCTTCCTGGGCGCGCTGTTCCTGGTGGCGGGCCCGCTGGGCTGGAGTTCCGTCCGCAGAGCAATCCTGGGTCTGGCCGGCCTGGCCTTCTTCGTCCTCCTGATCGGGCCGGACCCGTCGGTGGTGCGGGCCGCGACCATGGCGGGGCTGGTCCTCATTGCGCGCCCCTTCGGCTTGCGCCCGGACATCTGGAGGGTGATAGGGGTGGGGGTGGGGTTGCTCCTCCTGGTCTCCCCGGAGCTGGCCTACAGCCTCGGATTCCAGCTCTCGGTCGCCGCCACGGCCGGGGTGGTGGTCGGAGCCGGATGGTTTCGCAGCCTTCGCCCCCGGTGGCTCGCAACGTCGCTCGGAGCGGCCTGCGGCGCTCAGCTGGCAGTGGCCCCGATCCTCCTGCTCGCGATCGGGCGGCTGCCCCTGTGGTCGCCGGCGGCCAACGTGGCTGCCGCTCCGCTCGTGGTGGCGGCGACCGGGTTGGGAGGGGCCGGGGTCGTCGTGGGTCTGGACGGGTTGGTAGAGGCAGGCGCGCTACTGGCTCGGTCGGTCCTGGGAATCGCCGATCTGTCGTCAGCCCTTCCGCAGATCGGGTGGATGGCGGCACTGCTGTTCGCCGTGTGTGGGTTGGTGGCGGTGTCCCGCCGCTTCCGTCCGGCGGCGGTACTGGCCGCCAGCCTGCTCGCTTGCTCGTTGACGGCCTTCGCCGGTCCGCTCTCGTTGGCGGGTTCTCCGGCCGGGCCGGCCTTCGTGGCTCTCGACGTGGGCCAGGGCGATGCGCTGTTGCTGCTGGGCCGCCAGGGTGAGACGGTGCTGGTCGACGGGGGAAGCGACGGCGCCAGGATCCGGGCCGGGCTGGCCCGGGTCGGTGTCGGAGCCGTGGACCTGCTGGTCCTGTCGCACGCCCATGATGACCACTACGGCGGCCTGGCGGACGTCATCGGATCTCTTCCGGTCGGGCAGATGTGGTACGCGCCCTTCCCCGGCCAGCCGGACGGGTACACGAGCCTGGTGGAGGCGGCCAGGCAGGTGACCCGAGTCATAATCCCGAGCCTGGGCCTTCACAGGATCGGCTCCATCCGGCTTGAAGTGCTGGGTCCGGTCCGCCGGTATAAGTCTCTCAACGACCAGTCGATCGTGATCCGGGCCGCGCTCGGTGACAGTACGGTTCTGCTGACCGGGGACATGGAGACCGTATCCCAGGCCGATCTGGACCCTCCCCGGGTGGATGTGCTGAAGGTTCCGCACCAGGGCGCCGCAACCTCCGATGCGGAGTGGCTGGTACGAACAGGCGCCTCCGTGGCCGTGGTCAGCGTCGGACCCAACCGGTTCGGGCATCCCTCCGAGGAGTTACTGGCCGCGCTCGAGCGCGCCGGCATGGAGGTGCGTCGCACCGACCAGGAGGGTGACGTGGTCGTCGGCCTCCGGCCCTGACGATCCGGCTCGGCTCGAGCAGACCCCATCGCTACGATCCGGATCGATGGCCACGACGAAGCACCGCAAGCGGATCCTGATCACCGGCGCCGGCCGGTGGTCCGGAGGGGACGAGGGGGGTCTGGGGGCGGCGCTGGCGATGCGGCTCGCCTGCCGGGGACACACCGTCGTCATCAACCACCGCTCCAGCGATGATGCGGCCGAGCGGCTGGTCAAGGCGATCCGGAGCGGGCCGGGACGGGCCCTCGCCCTCCGGGCGGACGTCACCGACCCGGAGCACGTCGAGAGGATGGCCGGCTCCGTCTCCCGGGAGTTGGGAGGACTCGACGTGCTGATCAACAATGCCGGCCTCTTCCTGCTCAAGGACTACGAAGACCTGAGCGCCGAAGAGTGGGAGTCCCAGATCGCGTCGACGGCTACGGCCACCTATTACGTGTCCAGGGCCGTACTGCCCCTCCTGCGAGAGCAGGGGGGCCGGATCATCAACATCTCCGACGCGGGCGCCGATCGGATCACCGCCCGGCCCCGTACCCTTCCGTACCACATCGGCAAGATGGGAGTGCTGATGATCACCCGGACCATGGCCAGGGCGGAAGCCGGCCGCGGCGTCACGGTCAACGCCATCCTCCCGGGCGTCCTGGAGAACTCCGATCCGCTGCCGGATCGGGACCGCATACCCGCAGGGCGCCACGGCACCGCGGACGACGTCCTGGAAGCGGTCACCTTCCTCATGAGCGACGAGGCCGGCTACGTAACCGGGGCCTTCATCCAGGTCGGCGGGGGTTGGAACCTCTAGTGGTCCCCTCGCAGACGGACCACTAGTGAAGACGCTCACCCACCTGAGGGGTCCGACGAATCCCGGTCCGGGCGACCGGCGGGGTCTGCTCGACCGCGCCGGCGAACTGTTCGCCGGCGCCGGATTCGAACCATCCGAAGTCATCCGGATCTACGTGCCGGGCCGGGGCCAGTCGGTAGGGGGAGAGGGAATGCTGCGTCCCGAGGTCGAGCCGATCGTGCCCGCCCTGCAGTCCGGATCGCTGTTCGGCGGGCGCACGGGCGTCATGCTGATGGATGCCCATCGACTCCAGGCCGATGAGGCGGCCGTGGTGGCCGAGTTGCTTGCTAACCATGCTGATGGGAGCCGGCCGGTGGTGCTGGTCACGACCGGGAAGCTCCCGACCCCGCTCGCCGCCCACGTGAAGAGGAGTGCCGAGGTGGTAGCCGTCCGCAAGCTGGCCGACAGGGATGTTGCGGGATGGGTGCGCAACGCCGCTCGCGGGCGCGGGCTCTGCCTCGGTTCGGATGCTGCTCAAGCCCTCATCCAACGCTTCGGGTCCGACGTGGGCGCCATCGACCAGGCTCTCGACCAGTTGAGCACCGTCGACGGCCCGGTAACGGATCAGATCGTCCTGGAGCGGTTCCGTAACCGGCCGGATCAGCCCCTCTGGAAGCTGACCGACGCCCTGGCCAAGGGAGTGGTGGACGACGCCATCAGACGGCTGCATGATCTTCTCACCCACGGGCACCCTCTCGTCATCGTGGCGGCAATCGAGAACGACCTCCGGAAGAGGGCGCTGGCGGCGGCAGCTCCCGACATGGCCACCTTCGCCGAGTGGATACGCGCCAAGCCCGCCGCCTACCCGACCCGGAAGGCGTGGCAGGCGGGACGGGCCATGTCGAGGGAGGATCTGAACAGAGCCGTGGACGCGGTTCGCAGGACCGATGCCACGCTCAAGAGCATGCCGGAGGAGACCCACCTGCCGACCCTGGAGCGTTTGGTGGCTGCCCTCTGCTACTGGTATCGCGGCTAGTTGCTAGTTGCTAACTCACCTAATAACTAGAAACTAAAGACTAGAGACTAAGCGCTCCAGCTTGGCCTTGCGGCGGTTGGCGGTGTTCTTCTTGAGTACACCCTTGGCCACCGCCTGATCGGTGCGCTTCTGTGCGATTCGCAGAGCCTGCTCGGCTGCCTCACGGTCGCCGCTCGCGGCGGCTTCCTCCACGTGACGTGTCCGGGTCTTCAACTCGGAACGGATGGCCCGGTTGCGGCCCCGGTTGGCGATGGCCTGCCGGTCGCGCTTTTCCTGTGACTTGGTGTGTGGCATCTCTTCGAAGGGTGGGGTATGCGAGAGCCGTGAGGCTAGCAGGCCCGACCGGCCATTCCAACGGCGCCGTCTCCCGGCAGCGCCGGTGGGCGCGGGTATCATATCCGGCCATGTTGGACGGTCGGCGGGCCCGGATCCTGCGCACCATGGTCGAGGAGCACATCCGCACGGGTGGGCCGGTAAGTTCCCGCGCCATTCTCGAGGCCGGCAACCTGGCGGTTTCCAGCGCCACGATCCGGACAGAACTGGTGGCCCTGCAGGCCGCCGGCTACGCCTTCCAACCTCACACATCCGCCGGGCGGGTCCCGACGCCGCTGGCCTATCGCTACTACGTGGACAGCCTGATGCGTCCACGGGAGGCGCCGGTTGCCTCCGCCCGAGTGGCGGAGTTCTTCGCATCCGTCCAGACGGAGCTGGGCCGCCTGCTCAAGGCCACGTCGGCCCTGCTCAGCGAGATCACGCACTTCCCGTCAGTCGTGACCGGCCCCAGCATGGCCAATGAGGTCATCCGCGGGGTGCACCTGGTCCGTACCACGGCCGACACGGTCCTCATGGTGTTGGTGACGCTGGCCGGACGGGTATCCCAGACACTCATGCAGCTGCCTGAACCCGTGGGCGGATCCGAGGTGCGGGAAGCCGAGACGCTGGTCCGTCGCTTCCAGGTCGGCACCCCACTGTCCGAGAGCTTCGACCTGGAGTCGATGTCCCTCGCAAACCCCACCGAGGGGGCCGCATCGATCCTGCGGCAGGCGGCCGCGGCCTTCGAGAACACCGCCGCACCGAACCACGAGCTGTACATGGGTTCGGCGCCCCACTTGACGGCTGCCTGGGGAGAGCTCTCCAAGGTCCAAGGCGTCCTCGACGTCCTGGAGCGGGAGGCGTCCCTGCTCGAGGTACTGGGGCACCTCCCTGCCGGCACCGAGGTGCGGATCGGATCCGAGCTGGGCATCGACTCCGCCACGGACATTTCTCTCGTGACCACCACCTACGGCGAGGAGTCTTCCGGTCCCGGCGGCCGGCTCGGGGTGCTGGGACCGATGAGAATGGACTACGGCCGGACCATCCGGGTCCTGGAGGACATCGGGGTCGGTCTCGACGAGAGCGTCGGCGAGAACTGATACACCGACGGCAGAGAGACCAAGATGGCCGACTATTACCGCATCCTGGATGTTGAGCGCGACGCGTCCCGAGACGAGATCAAGCGCGCCTTCCGGCGGCTGGCCAGGGAGTCCCACCCGGATGCCAATCCCGATGATCCTACGGCCGAGGCCCGTTTCCGCCAGGTTGCGGAGGCATACGAGGTCCTGTCCGATCCCGAGCGGCGCGCGCGGTACGACCGTGGGGAGACGCTGGATCCGGGCGCGTTCTTCCAAGGCCCGGGCTCTCTTGACGACCTGCTGCGCTCCGTCTTCGGTGACGGCAGCATCTTCGGAGCGGCTTCCCGGGAGCCACGGGTCAATCGAGGTCGGGACGTACGGGTCAATCTGGTGCTGACTCTGGAGGAGGCGGCCTTCGGGGTCGAGAAGTCGGTCGTGTTCCGTACCGCCCTGGCCTGCGAACCGTGTGAAGGCTCGGGTTCCGGAGACGGCGCCGGCCTCCAGGCCTGCCGGATCTGCGGAGGGAGCGGCCAGGTGAGGATGGCCCGGCGGAGCGTGTTCGGCTCGTTGATGACCCTGACCACCTGCCGGTCCTGCCGGGGCGACGGGTCGGTGCTGGCCAATCCGTGCCGGTCCTGCCGCGGAGAGGGAATCCGGGAGGGTGAGAAGACCGTGCAGGTCGACATTCCTGCCGGCGTGGAGGCGGGTAACCGCCTCCGCCTCCCGACCCGGGGGGAAGCCGGCCGCCGCGGGGCCGTCGCGGGCGACCTCTACGTCGATCTGGTCATCGAGCCCCATCCCGTCTTCGAGCGCGATGGGGACGACCTGATCAGCGAGGTCTCGGTGGGCGTCGCCGCCGCGGCGCTGGGAACCCATGTGGACGTGCCTCTCCTCGATGGAGGGTCCCATCGGATCAGGATTCCGGCCGGATCCCAGCACGGGGAAGTCATCCGGGTGGCCGGAAAGGGGATCACCCGCCTGCGCACATCTCGTCGAGGTGATCTCTACCTGCGCGTCAAGGTGGTGGTGCCCACCAGGCTCAGCCGGACCCAGCGCAAGCTAATGCGCCAGTTCGCCGATGCCGGTGGTGAAGAGCTCCTCTGAGGCGCCGATGCGCGGGCCCGGCCTGCCATCCGCGGCAAGAAACACAGACAGACCACTAGTGGTGGTCATCGATAGTCCAGGCTCTCGTGGTATCCTGAACGGGCCTTTGGAGCTCCGCACCATCGCCCTGCCTCGTTAATGCTTCCCTCCGCGCCGCCTGCCCTCACTCTGCATGTCCCCGGCATCAGCCTGATGCTGGACCTGCTCGGCGAACGGGATTCCCACCTCCGGATGGTGGAAACGGCATATCCCGAAGCCGTGATCGTGGCGCGTGGTGACGAGATCGTGTTCCAGGGCGACGGACGGGCGGCCCGCCGTGCCCACAAAGTGGTGGAGGAGTTGCTGATGCTCGTGCAGCAGGGCATGAGTCTGGAGCCGGAAGGTGTGAATCGGGTGATACAGATGGTCAATGACTCGGTGCCCTCTCCCAGTGGTGTCCTGGGGGAGACCATCGAAGTGGCCCGCGGCAAGATCATCCGGCCCAAGACGGTGGGCCAGCTCCGCTATGTCGAGGCGATCCGTCGGTCGACTCTCGTGTTCGGGATCGGTCCGGCCGGGACCGGCAAGACCTATCTGGCCATGGCGGCCGCCACGGAGTCCTTGATCACGGGGAAGGTCAAGCGGATAGTCCTCACCAGGCCGGCGGTCGAGGCAGGGGAGAGGCTCGGCTTCCTGCCCGGCGATCTGGAGGCCAAGTTCAACCCCTATCTCCGACCACTGTACGACGCCTTGTACGAGATGCTCGGGCCCGACGACGTCATGGGCTACATAGAGAGGGGAACGATCGAGATCGCCCCCCTTGCCTACATGCGGGGCCGCACGCTCAACGATTCGATCGTGGTGCTGGACGAGGCGCAGAACACGTCCCGGGCGCAGATGAAGATGTTCTTGACCAGGCTGGGGTTCAACTCGAAGATGATCATCACCGGCGACGCCACCCAGGTCGATCTGCCGCCGGATCGCCTGTCGGGGCTGGCCCACGCCCGGGGAATCCTGGGGCAGGTGCGGGACGTCGCAGTGGTCCACCTGGACGCCGCCGATGTCGTTCGCCACCGTCTGGTGGCAGAGATCGTGAAAGCCTACGAGGCGGCGGACAAGGGGCCGACCGGCCGATGACACGCCGTGTCAGGGCCGTGATCACCGGGCTGATCCTGGTGGCTACCGCTGCACTCTCCTGGGCCGGCATGCTGATCAACCAGGAGTTCACCACCGTCCAGGTGGTGGTGGGGGAGCCGGCGCCCCAGGCCTTCGTGGCGGAGTCCCCGATCGAGATCCAGGACTCCGCTGCCACCGAGGTCGCCCGCCAGGCGGCGCGGGATGCGGTGGACCCGGTGTACGGGCGGCACGAGGAAATCGACGCCATCGTGATCAACGACATCCGGGCCTTCTTCCAGTCGCTGCGGGCCGCCACCGTCGATCAGGGCGCCCGCCCGTTGCCGGTGGTCACCACGACGAGCACCGTGGCCCGCCAGACGGTACCCACCACCACCGTCGCGACGACCGTGGCCACGACCGTCGATCCGGGTGCGGAGCCGGGGCAGGAACCGGGCACGGTCACCCAGGAGGCGCCCACGCCGACCACCCTGCCCACCGCCGTGGCCGCGACGGCCGGTGTCAACGGGCGGGTGTTCATCGATACCGATGCGAACGGGTTCTTCAACCTCGCGGTGGATTACGGCCTCGGAGACGTGAGGGTGGTGGCCTACGACGCGACCGGGACCCGCTTCGAGACGGTCACGTTCTCGGACGGTCGTTACTCGGTCGGACGGATGGCGCCGGGGCCCGCGGCCGTTCTCATCGATACCGACTCCGTTCCTGACAGGTTGACCGGCCCCGAGCAGCTCCTCTCCCAGGACGTTGAGCTCGTGGACGGCCAGGAGACGGTTACGATCCACATCCCCTTGCGCCCCGCCGTGACCTCCAAGGACACCCAGTTGGCCAGCCTCCAGGCGCGCGGCCTGCTGCTGTCGGACAGTGCGGTCTCCCTCCTTGTAGACATCGCCACGGGGGACGTCCTCCGCGAGATCCGGGGCCAGGAGCCGTGGCTGCTCTCGATCGAACGCGAGACCCTCCTGCTGGCGACCGAGGCTCTCAATACCGACGGCGGGATCCTCAGCGAGGACCTGCGCGAGGTCCAGATACAGATCCGCTCCACGCCCAGGTTCGTCCAGCTACCGGAGGCCGACTCGGCGATATGGCAGCAGGTCTCCCAGGTGGTGCCGGAGGTGGCCACCGTGTTCCTAGCGGCCAACAAGACGGTCGACGCCGTGGCTACGGAGGGTCTCCGGGAGGAGAGGGCGGGCGAGGTCGTCCCCCTGACCATCCGGTATGAGGCCGGTGAAGTGATCGTGGAGGAGGGCCGGGAGGTCACCGAGGAGATCGAGGCGGCGCTGTCCGATGCGGGGCTGCTCGGGCGGGCGGCGCCCCGATACGTAGCGCTGGCGGCGGCGGTGGCCATCGTGGTCGGGTTGCCTGCGCTCTACCTATACAGGTTCCAAAGGAGCGTCTGGAACTCGATGCGCCGCATGTCCCTGTTCGGCCTGCTGGTGGTGCTGGCGGCGGTGTCGGCCCGTGGGGCGGCCGTGTTCGCAGCCGGGGGAGACGGCGCGATCGGCTTCCTGATGCCGGCGGCCGCCTTCGGCCTGATGACCGCCATCCTGTTCGACGCCCGCACGGCGGTGCTGATGGCTGTGGTCGTGGGATCGATGACGTCCATTGCCACCACCGACCCCGGCTACACGCTGTACGCCGGCCTGTCGGTGCTCGTACCGATCCCGTTCGTATCGGCTATCTCGGCCCGGCGCGACCTGCGGCGGGCGGGCCTTTACATCATGGCGATGTGCGGCGGCGTCGCGGCGCTGATCGCCTGGTTCTTCCCCCAGGACATCAGCATTCTCCGGTCGGCGGCGTTCGCGGTCGGCGGTGGCGCCATCTCCTGGCTGGTCGGAAGCTCGCTGCTCTCGGTTCTGGAGATCGTGTTCGACATCACCACCTCGCTACGACTCCTGGACCTGACCGATCGCAACCATCCTGCCCTCCGCCTGCTGGAGGAGAAGGCCATCGGCTCCTTCAACCACTCCCTGATGGTGGGGACGCTGGCGGATCGAGCGGCCCGAGCGGTGGGCGCCAACCCGTTGCTGGCCCGGGCGGGCGCCTACTACCACGATCTCGGCAAGACCGAGCATCCACAGTTCTTCATCGAGAACCAGTTCGGCATCCAGAACCCCCATGACGAGATGCCCCCCCTGCGGTCCGCCGAGGTGCTGCGCCGCCACGTGCTGGACGGCCTGAGCCTGGCGCGCAAGTTCCGGATCCCCGGAGATGTGGCCGAAGCCGTCATCACCCACCATGGCGACGGCATCATGCATTTCTTCTACAACAAGGCCCGCAAGCAGTACGGGGACGATGCCGTGGACAGGGAGGACTACCGCCACGCGGGGCGCAAACCGGTCAAGAAGGAAATGGCCATCGTCATGCTCGCCGACTCGGTCGAGGGCGCCTGCCGGGCGGTCTTCCAGGTGGAGGAGCCCACGCCGGAACGCATCGAGCAGTTGGTGGAGAAAGTGGTCGGGGAGAAGGTGGCCGACGGCCAGCTCTCGGCTTCGGATGTGACGCTGGGGGATCTCAGCAGGGTGAAGGAAGCCATGGTCGAGGCTCTGGTGGGGCACTACCACCAGCGCATCCCCTACCCGGACTTCCCCGGCGGAGAACCGGGTTGAACGCCCGCGGTTGGATACGTAGCCCGTGGAGATTCTCTTATCGAACCACCAGGACCTACCGGTCGACGGGGATGGCCTCTGCGCCCTGGCGGCGGTCGTGCTGGAGAAGGAGGACATGCCATCGTCCACCGAGGTGGGGATCATGCTGGTAACCGACGATGACATGGCGGTACACAATCAGCGGTTCCTGGGCCGGGAAGGGCCGACCGACGTGCTGGCGCTACCTCTTGCGCCGCGCGGTGTGAGGCATCGGGAGAGCGCCGCCCGGAGCGGGGCGGGGGTACCGTACGCGCTCGGCGACGTGATCATCGCGCCCTGTTACGTCCAAGACCAGGCGCGGCGCCTCGGCACTGCGTACGAGGATGAGATGGCGCTCATGGTCACCCACGGTCTGCTGCACCTGGTCGGTTATGACCATGAGTCGGATTCGGAGGCCGAAGAAATGGAATCGAGGGAGCGCCACCTCCTGGCCGCGATCGGGATGGAGCGGAGATGAACTGGCTGGCCTGGACGGCGGCGGTGGCGGTGCTCTCGCTGGCGGCAGCGCTCCGGGCGGCCGGTGAGTCGCTGGTCCGCACGCCTCGAGCCGATGCCTTGCACGACGCCGCGGACGGCAGGGAGGGCGCCGGGATCGTCGCGGAGCTGCTGGAGGAGCGCACCCGTATCCGGCCGGCCATCTCCTTGATACATGCCACCCTCCTGGTGACCGTCGCCCTCTCGGCCGCCTGGGCTACCGGGGCCATGCTGAGCGGGTCGCGGCTGGCTATGGCGCTGGCGCTGACGGCCGCCATGATCGTGCTGCTGGGAGACCTGTGGCCCCGCTCGGTCGGCCGGAAGCGGCCCCACCGGATCGCATACCGGCTGGCCAGGCTGTTGCGCCTGGCGATCTCGATCGGCAGCCGGGCGGGAGACCTGATCGAGGACGAGGAGGACATCGTCCTGGCCCCGGCCGTGGCCAACGGCGATCACGATCCGTCGGATCGAGAGGAGATCCGTATGATCTCCTCGGTTCTGGAGTTCTCCGATGCCATCGTGCGCGAGGTGATGGTGCCGCGAACGGACATGGTGACGCTGGGCGCCGCCAGCACCACCACGGAGGCCCTGGATCTCATCCTGGACTGCGGCTACTCGCGGGTGCCGGTCACCGGCAAGGGGACGGACGACATAGTGGGAATGGTGTATGCCAAGGACTTGTTGGGCCGGGTGGCGGCATCACGGGATCCGGAGCCCGTCACCCGGATCTCCCGCGAGCCCTACTTCGTTCCCGAGTCCAAGCCCGTGCCCGACCTGCTCCGGGAGATGCAGTCGACCCAGATTCACATCGCCATTGCGGTGGACGAGTTCGGCGGGACCGCCGGGCTGGTCACCATCGAGGACCTGATCGAGGAGTTGGTGGGTGAGATAGTCGACGAGTACGACACCGAGGCCCCCATGGTGCAGCCTCTGGATGACGGAGGGTTCCTGGTGGCGGCTCGATTGTCGGTGGACGACCTCAACCAGGTCTTGGGCGCCGATCTGCCCGATGACGAGTGGGATACCGTGGGCGGCCTGGTGCTCGGGCTGGCAGGGCGGGTTCCGATGGTGGGGGAGCGCTTCGAGATGGGTGAGGCCGTGCTGGTCGCCGACCGGGTGCAGGGTCGGCGGGTGGAACGCGTGCTGGTCCACCGGGTGGGTGACACCGATCGCTGAGAGCCGCGTGCGTTCCGGATTCGTGGCGGTGGTGGGGCGGCCCAACGTCGGCAAGTCGACGTTGATCAACAGCCTGGTCGGGCAGAAGGTGACCATCACCTCCCGGCGGCCGCAGACCACCCGATTGAGCGTCCGGGGCGTTCTGACGGTGGAAGACACCGCCGCCCAGATCGTGTTCGTGGATACGCCCGGGCTCCACCGCCCCCGGACGGCCCTGGGTGAGCGCCTCAACTCGACCGCATACCGGACCGTGACCGACGCCGACTGCACGGTGTTCGTCATAGACGCCACCGCCCGGGTTGGGCCCGGAGACCGCCGTATAGCGGAACACCTCCTCGACTCGGTGGAACAGGAGCAGGTGGTCCTGATCGTCAACAAGGTGGACGCGGCGCGCAAGAGTCGCGTGGCGGAACGGTTGAGCGAGGCGGCGCTGTGGGACTTCGGCGCCTACATCCCGGTCTCGGCTCTCGAGGGCGACGGCCTGGAAAGGGTGGTCGCCGAGCTGGTTCCCCGCCTGCCGGAAGGTCCGGCCCTGTATCCACCCGGTGTGGTGAGCGACCGGCCGGACGAGGTATTGATCGCCGAGACCGTCCGGGAGAAGTTGCTACCCGGGCTCTGGCAGGAGTTACCCCACTCGGTAGCCGTCAAGACCGAGGGGATCGAGGTCCGGGAGGATGGCCTGACCCGTATCGAAGCGGTCATCTACGTGGAGCGGGAGTCCCAGAAGGGGATCGTGGTGGGTGCGGGCGGGACCAACTTGCGCGATGCCGGCACCCGGGCGCGGCGCGAGCTGGAGGAGGCGCTGGGCCGGCGGATCTTCCTGGATCTCCGCGTGAAGGTCGAGAAGGACTGGCAGCGCTATCCCGACCGGATCGAGCGTCTCGGCCTGTAGGAGCGTGGTGGCGAGGTGTGCTGCCGGATGGCCCGGCGGGGTACACTCGCTATGCCCCGCCCATGAAGGGCGCGGTCGAGGTGACGAAGGTGAGGGGTTGGTGCGGTTCCGGATCGAGAAGGACTCCATGGGGGAGGTGGAGATCCCATCGGATGCTCTCTACGGCGCCTCGACCCGGAGGGCAGTAGAGAACTTCCCCATCTCCGACCGTAGGTTCGGCCGCTGGTTCATCTGGGCGCTCGGCCTGATCAAGGGCTCGGCCGCGCAGGTGGCGGGCGCGGAACGTCATCTGCCGACCGAGATCGCCTCGGCGGTGTCGCAGGCAGCGGACGAGGTCATGGCCGGTCTCTGGGACGACCACTTCGTGCTCGACGTCTTCCAGACCGGGTCGGGTACCTCCACCAACACCAACGCCAACGAGGTCATCGCCAACCGGGCCGCCCAGTTGCTCGGAGGTTCGACAGGGGACCGGTCGGTCCATCCCAACGATCACGTCAACTTCGGCCAGTCCTCGAACGATGTGATCCCCACCGCCATGCACGTGGCGGCTGCGTCCGCCACCAGAGAGGACCTGATGCCTGCGCTGGAGGCGCTGGCTCGATCGCTCGAGGCGAGGTCGGCCGACTTCGGGGACGTGGTCAAGTCCGGCCGCACCCACCTGATGGACGCCACGCCCGTGACGCTGGGCCAGGAGTTCTCCTCGTACGCGGCGCAGGTCGCGAAGGGCGTCGAACGCCTGCTGGCGGTGTTGCCCGACCTCGACGAGCTCGCCCTGGGAGGCACCGCCGTCGGAACGGGAATCAACGCGCCGCCCGGGTTCGCGGCTTCGGTCATCGGGCTGATGGCCAGGAGGACCGGCTATCCGCTCCGGGAGGCCGCCAACCACTTCGAGGCCCAGGCGGGGAAGGATGCGGTCGTCATGGCTTCGGGCGCCCTGAAGACCGTCGCGGTGTCCCTGTCCAAGATCGCCAACGATCTGCGCTGGCTGGCGTCGGGACCCCGTACGGGCCTGGGGGAGATCAGGCTTCCCGCCCTCCAGCCGGGATCCTCGATCATGCCCGGAAAGGTCAATCCGGTCATTCCCGAGATGGTGTGCCAGGTTGCCGCGCAGGTGATCGGAAACGACTCGGCCATCTCATGGGGCGGTGCCAGCGGCAACTTCGAGCTCAACGTGATGATGCCGATGATGGCCCACAACCTCCTGGAGTCGATCGGGCTCCTGGCCACCGCCTCGTCCACCCTGCGGGAACGCTGCGTCGACGGGATCGAGGCGGATGCGGTGCGGGCTCGCCGGCTGGCGGAGAGCAACCTGGCGGTGGTCACCGCCCTCAACCCGCGCATCGGCTACGACATGGGCGCCCGGGTGGCCAAGGAGGCCTACGCCACGGGCCGCACCATCCGCGAGGTGGTGCTCGACATGGGTCTGATGGACGCGGAGGAGTTGGATCGGGTGCTGGACATCAAGCGGATGACCGAGGGAGGAATCCTTTAGTTGGCTAGTTGCCAGGAACTAATGACTGGCAACGAAGTTGTTGATGGCCTCTTCCAGAGTGGTCCAGGGCAGGTTGGCGCACTTGATGCGGACCGGGAACTTGCGGACTCCCTGGAGTGCCTCCAGATCACCCAGGACCGCACCCGGCCGGCTCGGGTCGAGCCCGGGCTCACCGGCGCCGTCAATGCTCATCATGCCCTTGAACCGGTCCGTGAGCGTCCGGATCGTCTCGATGCTCCGCCCCTTGACCGCGTCGCCCATCATCGAGCCCGAGGCTTGCGATATCGAGCATCCGTGACCGGTCACCCCGATAGCGGTGACCTCGCCCCCCTCGATCAGCAGTTCGACCCGGACCTCGTCGCCGCACAGCGGATTGTTCCCGTCGGCGGCCGCGTTGGCCCGCCCGAGGACCTGCCGGTTACGGGGATTCCGGTAATGGTCGAGGATCACCTCGCGGTAGAGGTCTTCAAGCGCCATGAGCGTCCCACCATAGGAGCGTGCCGAAAGAGACGGGGATGGGTTGGCCAGCGAAGCATTGACCTGGGGTTTCATTGCCCGATACCTGGCAACTGGACATTCTCAGTACCCTCCTGGAGAGCGCAGCCGGTTCGTTGCCGTTACCCGATTGCTCACCGCCGGCAATCCCGGTCCCTCAAGCGCCGTCGAGTCCGAATATGCGCCGGGCCACGCCTAGGGCGTCCACCAGCGCGTCCACCTCCGCGGGCACGTTATAGACGTAGAACGACGCCCGGGTCGAGGCGGTCAGACCCAGGCTCCGGAGCAACGGCTTGGCGCAGTGGTGCCCGGCCCGTACCGCCACACCCTCCTGGTCGAGGATGGTGGCTACGTCGTGGGCGTGGATGCCGGCCAGGTCGAAGCTGATCGCACCACCCCGGTCAACGGTGTCCGCCGGGCCCTGAACGGAGAGGCCGGGGACTCCGGCGAGCCGCTCCAGGGCGTAGCCGGTGAGTTCCCGATCGTGCTGGAGAACGTTGTCCATCCCGATGGCGGACAGGTAGTCCACCGCCGCGCCCAACCCGATAGCCTCCACGAACGGCGGGGTACCGGCCTCGAACTTGTGTGGCACCTCCGCCCAATCCGATTCGTACAATCGGACATCTCGGATCATCTCGCCGCCGCCCTCGGCCGGCTCCATGCTCTCCAGCAGCGCCCTCCGACCCCACAAGACCCCGATGCCGGTCGGCCCGAGCATCTTGTGGCCCGAGAACCCCAGGAAGTCGGCCCCGAGGGTCCGGACGTCCACCGGAGCGTGAGGAACCAGTTGGGCGCCGTCGACCAGGAGCACGGCCCCCACCTCGTGAGCCAGGCGGGCGATCTCGCCCACCGGTGGCATGGTGCCCAGCACGTTGGACATTCCCGATACCGCCACCACCTTGACCCGCTCGTCGAACCGGTCGTGAGCACCTTCCAGATCGAGCCGGAAACCGTCGGTCAACTCCATGTAGCGCAGTTCCGCCCCGGTGTGGCGGGCGATGATGTGCCAGGGCACGATATTGGCGTGGTGCTCCATCACGCTGGTCAGGATCCGGTCACCCGACTTGAGATTGTTGAGGCCCCAGCCGTATGCGAACAGGTTCATCGCTGCGGTGGCGCTACGGGTGAAGACGATCTCCTCGTCGCTGGTGGCGTTCAGGAAGACGGCCACCTTGTGGCGGGCCTCCTCGTAGGCCTCGGTAGCCTCGTGCGAGAGGGTGTAGGCGCCGCGATGGACGTTGGCGTAGGAGTTACGGTAGATGTCCGCCATCGCGTCGAGCACCTGTACCGGCTTCTGCGAGCTCGCCGCGGAGTCGAGAAAGGCCAACCTGCGGCCGTTGATCCTGCGCTCCAGGATGGGGAAGTCACCGCGTACGGCGTCGGTGTCGATCATGGCGCCGCGACGGCTCGGAAGGCTTCGTATCCTTCCTCCTCCAGTTGATGGGCCAAATCGGCGCCACCGGATCTCACGATCCGGCCATCAACCAGTACGTGGACGTGGTCGGGGGTGACGTAGTCGAGGAGCCGCTGGTAATGGGTTATGACGACAAACCCGCGCTCGGGCCCGGCCAGGCGGTTCACCCCTTCGGCCACGACCTGGAGGGCATCTATGTCGAGTCCGGAGTCGGTCTCGTCCATGATGGCCAGCTCCGGCTCGAGCACCACCATCTGCAGGACCTCGTTGCGCTTGCGTTCGCCTCCGGAGAAGCCCTGGTTCACGTAGCGGTCGGCGAAGGAGGCATCCATGCCGAGCGACTCCATGGCGTCCATGACCCGCAACCGCAACTCGAGAACGGTGTAATCGACCCCGGTCCGGTTGCTGAGCGCGGTGCGGAGGAAGTTGACGACCGACACGCCCGGAATCTCCTCCGGATACTGGAAGGCGAGAAACATTCCCATGTTGGCCCGGCTGGGGGGATCGGCCTCCGTTATGTCCTCCCCCTTGAAGGAGACCATCCCGGACGTGACCTCGTAGCCCGGATGTCCCATCAAGACCTTGGCCAGGGTGGACTTCCCGGAGCCGTTGGGACCCATGATGGCGTGGATCTCGCCCCTACGGGCAGTGAGGTTGACGCCGCACAGGATGGGTTGTCCGCCGACAGACGCATGCAGGTCTTCGACGGCCAGCAGGGGGCCGGGGTCGGTCAATGGGTGGATCTCCTGATGAGGAAGCGGTGCGGACCCCAGGGTACCCGCCCCGCTGCGGGGTCGGGAACCGAAGGGCGGCCCCGGGGCGTCATAGGGAGGAATCGTCCATCAGAATCATTCCTGGAAGGAGCCGGACATGAGGAAGCACGCAGTCTGGTTGGTCGTCATGGCACTCCTCGTCGGCGCCTGCGCGCCGGACCCGGCCGTGACCACCACCCGACCGGTTGCCATCACCCCGACCGTAGCAACGGTACCGGCGATCACCGTTACCACGGCCCTCACCACCGGCTCCGCAGTCTCCACTACGGGCCTCACGGTCTCCACCACCGGCCCGGACCCCGTTGTCGGTCTCTTCGCCTCGGCGCTAGTGGAGTTCGATTCGTGCGATGCGTTCATCGGCCACGTCAAGGCGGAAGCGCTGGAACGGGTGGGGCCCTACGGCCTCGACGGTGGCCGCTACCCCGAAGAGCTCATCGTGGAAGAGGCAGATTTCGAGATCATGGAGGAAAGCGCTGCGGCCGCGGCCGACAGCGTCGCCTCGGCCCCGCAAGCCGGCGTCGACTACTCGACCACCAACGTCCAGGAAATCGGCGTCGACGAGCCGGACCTCGTCAAGACCGACGGAAGCCGGATCCTCGTCCTGGCCCATGGCATGCTCCACTACATCGACGTCTCGTCAGGCAGTCCTGAACTGGTGGGGACGCTCGATCTCTGGTCCTGGGAGTCCCAGCAGGGCAAGGACGAGAGTCTCGGCAGGTTCCACAGTTTCCGGATGTTCCTCGGCGAAGGCACCGCCCTGCTGATGGCCGGCGGCTATGGACCGGTCGGCGACCTCACCCAGGTGGTCCAGGTCGATCTGTCCGACCCCGGGAACCTGACCGTGACCGGCACTCTCACGGTGGAGGGCAGGTACGTGTCGGCCCGGCTGGTGGGCGAGCGGGTCAGCCTGGTCCTCTCCTCCCGGCCCCACGAACGGCTCCCGTTCGTCTATCCCGCGTCCCGGTCGGCCGAGGCCAGGGCCGAGATGGCCAACCGGATGACCATCGCGGAATCGACTCTGGAGGACTGGGCACCTGGTTACGTCCTCGAGGGTACGGGCGGCATCTCGCGGGGCCTGTTCATCGATTGTGCCTCGTCATACGCACCCGAGCAGTTCTCGGGGTTCGACTTCCTGTCCGTGCTGAGCTTCGACCTCGCCGGCGGGATCGGCACCGAGGCGGTGTCAACCGTGATGTCGGGAGGCGACACGGTCTACGCGTCGTCGACCAACCTCTACGTCGCCACCCAGCGCTGGGCCGACTGGGATGCCCTCGACGAGGAGACGGCGATCAGGGAGGCGGAAGCCATCAGCACCCATATCCATCAATTCGACATCGGGGGCTCGGGCGGCCCCGAATACCTGGCGAGCGGATCGGTGGACGGATTCCTCCTGAACCAGTTCGCCATGTCCGAGTACGACGGACACCTGCGGGTGGCCTCCACCGACGACCCTTCGTGGAGCTGGTGGGTCCGTGAGAACCGGCCCTCGGTGAGCCGGGTGGACGTTATGGCCAGGGATGGCCGGCAGCTACGGATCGTCGGATCCGTGGGAGGTCTCGGGCAGGGCGAGCGCATTTTCGCCGTCCGGTTCATCGGCGATATCGGCTACATAGTCACCTTCCGCCAGACCGATCCGCTCTACACCGTCGACCTGTCCGACCCCGAGAACCCCCGGGTGGTGGGTGAGCTCAAGATCCTCGGCTACTCCGCCTACCTGCACCCGATCGGTGACGGGCTCCTGCTGGGAATCGGTCAGGATGCCGATGAGCGGGGTTGGACGCTGGGCACCCAGGTATCGGTGTTCGATGTCTCCGATCTGGCCAACCCGCTTCGCATCCATCAGTTCACCGTGGAGGACTCCTATTCGGACGTGGAGTGGGACCACCGCGCCTTCCTGTACTGGGCGCCGAAGGACATGGCCGTGATGCCGGTGGGCTGGTGGAAGTACGACGACCAGTCAGACTACTGGGACTACTTCGCGGGGGCCTTCGTGCTCTCGGTCGGCGCCGGAGGCATCCGGCAACTGGCCACTGTCGAGCACGAGCCGAAGGTGCCCGGCGTTCCCGAGGACGAGCTCCGCTTCTGGGGCCCCTGGCCGATCCTCCGGTCCCTGGTGGTGGGCGACACGCTCTTCACCGTGTCGGAAGGCGGCCTGCTGGGCTCGGACCTGGACAGGTTCGAGGCAACCTCCTGGACCGGGTTCCCGATCCCGGAAGAGCTAGTTGGCGGTTGGTAGATGTTGTTAGTGACGTCCATCACGCCGTCAGCCGGAGACTAGAGACTCGCGACCAGAAACCCTCCTAGGATCCGGCCATGCCATCCGTTCCGGTCATCGCGCTCGGCGTGGCGCTAATCCTCCTCCTGGCCCTGGCCGCCATGTCGGTGGCCGTCCTGGTCCGGCGTAGGAGTACCCGGGCAGAGCGTCAACCGGTCTACGTCATCAACGACGCCATCGACTTCGCGGTGGAGCATCTCGACCCGGAGGTACTCGACCGGATCCGGCCGGCGGGCGCGCAGCGCATCATCGAGTGGTCGGTCCACTACCTTCAGGGTCTGGCGGTTCCCGCCCGCCGCCGGAGGGGCTTGCGGGTGGTGGCCGGGGGCGAGGGCAGCGCCATCGAGTACATCCGTGCCAAGCTGGCCGCAAGCGGATACGATTACTCCCGGTCCGACATAGCCGCGGTGCTGGCCCGAGAGGCCGCGTACCTGGCGGGCATAGGAGCAATGGGAGAACCGGTCGAGGAAGGGGAACCTGTATGAGGGCGCGCTGCGGTCGCTGCGGGACGGGTTTCGAGGTCATGGCGCCGGGCCGCTATGCCTGTCCGGCCTGCGGGGTCACCAACGAGGTGCGCGGCACCGGTGGAGGAGGTCCTGGTCCCGGACCACGGCCCCAGGACATGGTGCCTCCGGCCCCTCCACCCGAGGTTCCCTCCCGGAGGGCGAGATGCCCGGATGCCGAATGCGGATTCAGCTTCATCGTCGGCGATGTGAGCGTGGCGCCCTGCCCGATGTGCGGAGCCGAGGTGGCTACCGGGGGAGGGGCCTGAGTGTCCGGTGGGGCATCCTCCCGCCTGTCCCGGTTCGAGAAGAGCCGCTTCGTCGGCGCCAGGGACACGATGATCGTCTACGACTGCGACGACGGTGACCAGCTCGCCCGGCTCGAGGCCAGGCTCGGGGACGACGACCTGCTGGGGCGTAACCTGATCCAGAGTTTCGGCCCTGACACCTTGGCCGAGGCCCGCAACCGGGGATTCCGGAGCCCGTAGTTGCTAGATCACTCCGAGTAGGAACCAGGCGCCCACCCCGACCAGTATCACCATGGCGGTGATCAACGCCGCGATGATCAGGTACCTGGTGGGCATGCCGGGAGGGTAGAGGTTTGGATCTCTCAGCCCGAACTAGGCTGGTGTTCTGTCCGTGGAATGACACCAGGTTGTCCTGCAGGCAGACCAATCGCATCCCTTGGCGAATCGGAGAAACGCATCCGTGTATGACGTAATCGTGATCGGCGGCGGCCCCGGCGGCTACGGCGCCGCCCTGTACGCCCACAACTTCGGTCTCTCGGTGGCTCTGGTCGAGAAGGATGAGCTAGGCGGAACCTGCCTGCTACGGGGCTGCATACCGGCCAAGACCTGGCTCCAGTCCGCCGAGGTTTACTCGACGGTTCGTTCCGCAGGGGAGTTCGGAGTGGTGACGGGGGAAACCTCCTTCGACTGGCCCAAGGCGCTGGCGCGCAAGGACCGGATCGTGAACGGCCTCGTGAGAGGCCTGTCCGGTCTGCTCAGGATGCGGAAGGTCGAGGTCGTCAAGGGCACGGGCCGGATGGCCGGACCGGGAAGGGTCGAGGTCGATCACGACGGAGCCACCCGGGTACTCGAGGGCCGGGCGGTGATCCTCGCCACCGGTTCGGTGCCGATCGAGCTTCCGGGCTTCCCTTACGACGGCGTCAGGATCGTCAACTCAGACCATGCGCTCGACTGGACCGAGCGGCCCGATCGGGTGGGGATCATCGGGGGCGGGATAGTTGGTTGCGAGTTCGCCAGCCTGCTGGCCGACGTGGGCAGCGATGTGGTGGTCTTCGAGATGCTGGACCAGATCATTCCCGGCTTCGAGCCGGCCGCCGCCCGAGAGCTCCAGAAGCAGTTGAGGCGCAGACGGGTGAGGTTCTTCCTGGAGGCCGCCGCGACGCTCGACAACTCCGGTGAGCGCCCGCTCCTCCTCGGCGGGACCGGGGCGGCCGAGTCGGGAGTCGAGGTGGACGCGGTGCTGGTGGCCGTAGGGCGCCGGCCGGTGACCGAGAATCTGGGGCTGGACACGGTCCGGACGGAGACCGACCGGGGCTTCGTCATCACCGACCTGGAGACCATGCAGACTGCCGAGCCGGGCGTCTTCGCGGTCGGCGACATCGTGGCCGGCACCCCCGGCCTCGCGCACGGCGCCTTCGCCGAGGCCATGGCAGCCATCACGTTCATAGCCACCGGAACGCCCGCTCCGGTCGATTACCGGGCCCTCCCCAGCGTGGTCTACACCCATCCGGAGGTGGCATCCGTGGGCATCACCTCGGTCGATGCGGCTGCCAAGGGTATTGCGGTGGAGGAGCACGACCACTCCTTCGTGGGCGTGGGCCGGGCCCGCATCATCGGGAGGAACCAGGGATTCGTAAGGATCCTGAACGAGGTCGACGGGCCTATCGTGGGCGCCACCGTGGTCGGACCGCAGGCCGGCGAGATGATCCACGAGTTGATGTACGCGGTGGGCTGGGAAGCCCTGCCGGAGGAGGTGGCGGCGTTCATACACGCCCATCCCACGTTGAGCGAGGCGATCGGAGAGACCTTGCTGTCCTCGGCGGGTCGTCCCCTTCACTGAGTCCGCCGATGAGGCCCCGACCCCTGGAGAGGTGAGAAACATGCCAACCACAGTGTCCATGCCGCAGTTGGGCGAGACGGTAACGGAGGGCACCGTGCTCCGGTGGATGAAGCAGGAGGGCGACTCCATCGCCCTCGACGAGGCCATCGTCGAGATCTCCACCGACAAGGTCGACACGGAGGTTCCGTCACCGGTGGCCGGTGTGGTCAGCGAGATACTGGTGGGCGAGGGCGAGACGATCGAGGTCGGCACGGCCATGGTGGTGATCGCCTCGGTCGACGAGGGCGTCCCGGCGGCCGCTGCTGCTGAGGCCGAAGCGCCCCCCGCGGAGGAAGGGGAGGCGTCCCCGCCCCCACCGGAGGCCGCACCGGCCCCGGCATCGGATGCGCCCGACCGGCGCGGACCCCGCAAGTTCCTGTCGCCGGTGGTCCGCCGCCTGGCCCGGGAGCACGACATCGATCCGGGCGTCATCGAGGGCACCGGACGCGACGGCCGCGTTACGCGCAACGATGTGCTCGCCTACATAGACAGCATGAAGGCGGCGCCCGAACCGGCCCCGGCCCCCGCAGTCTCCGAGCCCGAGCCCGCGCCTGCCGATCCCGGTCCGCAGATGGACGAGCCCGTCAAGCTCAGCCGCCTGCGGGTGCGAATCGCCGACAACATGGTCGCTTCGCTACGCACCGCCGCCCACGTGTGGACCTCTATGGAGGTCGACTACGAGCAGGTGGAGAGGGTGCGCCAAGCCCACCGCGAGTCCTTCCGGCGGCAGGAAGGATTCTCGCTCACCTACCTGCCCTTCATCGCCCGCGCCACGATGGACGCCCTCCGGGCCTTCCCGGTGGTCAACAGTTCCTTCGACCAGCAGGGTCGCACCGCCACATTCCACCAGGATGTCCATCTCGGGATCGCCGTTGACCTCAACCAGGACGGCCTCATGGTGGTCACCATAAAGAAGGCGGATGACTATTCGCTGAGAGCCCTGGCGAGGAAGGTCCGCGACCTGGCAGTGCGGGCGCGCGGCGGTCGGGTGGGTCCCGACGACATCTCCGGCAGCACCTTTACGATCACCAATCCCGGGCCCTACGGCTCGTTCATGTCGGCGCCGGTCATCAACGTTCCCGACGTGGCCATCCTCTCGACAGACGGTATCGCCAAGCGACCCAAGGTGATAACCACGCCCGATGGCGCGGACGCCATCGCCATCAGGCACATGGGTTACCTCGGCCTGTCCTGGGATCATCGAGCCTTCGACGGCTCCACCGCAGTTCTCTTCCTCCGCCGGATCAAGGAAAACCTGGAGACCTGGGATTGGGAACAGCAACTGACCTAGACAGACTACCGGAGCCGGTCCGGCTGCCGGTCGAACCGGACCGGCAGTTCCGGATAGCGGCCGAACCGACCCGGTTGCGCACCAGGTGGCTGGGCCGTCTCGCGTACGACGAGGCCTGGGACCTGCAACGCGCCTTCTGGGAGGGCAGGCAGACGGGCCGGGCCGGGTCCGATTACCTGCTCCTGCAGGAACACCCCCACGTCTACACCGTGGGTCGCAACGGCGACGGCTCCCACCTCCTCCTTCCCGAGGATCGCCTGGCCGCGATCGGAGCGACGCGGTTCGATATCGACCGCGGGGGCGACGTCACGTACCACGGCCCCGGCCAGCTGGTCGGCTACCCCATCCTGGCCCTGGCCGACCTGCGCAAGATCGTCCCCTATGTCCGGGCCGTGGAGGAGGTGCTGATCCGCACCATGTCCGACTTCGGCGTCGAGGCCTGGCGGGATGCCGGGTACACCGGAGTGTGGACCGACCGGGGGAAGGTGGCCGCAATCGGCGTACGGGTGGCTCGGGGCGTGACCATGCATGGCTTCGCCCTGAATGTCGACCCTGACATGAGCTACTTCGGTCACATGCACCCGTGCGGCATCACCGACCGTCCCGTCACCTCCCTGGCGGAGCTCCTGGGCAGGAGGATCTCGATAGAGGAGACCGTCGAGGTGCTGGTCCCTCGCTTCGTGGAGGTGTTCGGGTACGAGCAGAACGACCTCCAGCTGGGCGCCTTCACCCGGGGGCAGGGACGGCTGAGAACCTTCGAGGTGGACCGGCTCCTTGCCGAGGGAACCTTCGCCCGCAAGGGCCGGGCAGCCGTGCCGGTGACGATCGGCAAGCGGCTGGCGGGCGAGCCGCCCCGGGCGCCGTGGATGAAGGTGACCGCCCGCTTGGGGCCGGAATACCGGCAGCTCGGAAGGCTCATGCGGGAGCTCGACCTCCACACGGTGTGCGAGGAAGCAGGCTGCCCCAACATCTACGAGTGCTGGAGCGAGGGCGCCGCCACCATCATGATCCTGGGTGGCGTCTGCACCCGGGCGTGTGGCTTCTGCGACGTCACGACGGGCCGCCCCCAAGGACTCGACCTTCAGGAACCGGTCCGGGTGGCCGAGGCCATCGCGGCGATGGGTCTCCGCCACGCCGTGATCACGTCCGTCAACCGCGATGACCTTCCCGACGGCGGCTCGACCATCTTCGCCAGGACGGTGCAGGAGGTGCGGAAACGGGTACCGGAGTGCGACGTCGAGGTGCTGATTCCCGACTTCAAGGGAGCCAGGGCGGACCTGGAGCGGGTCATGGAAGCGGGGCCGGCCGTGCTGAACCACAACACCGAGACCGTCCTCCGGCTCCAGCGCGAGGTCAGGACCGCCGCCTCGTACGGACGCTCCCTCGCGCTTCTGGCCCGGGCGAAGTGGTACCGACCGGACGGGGTGGTGAAGTCGGGACTGATCGTGGGCATGGGCGAAGCCCGTGATGAGGTCCTGGGAGCCATCGCCGATCTCAGGGCGGTCGGCGTGGACGTGGTCACGGTGGGCCAGTACCTGCGGCCCACGGTGAGACACCGCCCGGTCGACCGCTACGTCCACCCCGACGAGTTCGCCGATTACGCGGACTTCGGCCGGCGGATCGGACTGGCCCATATCGAGTCGGGCCCGCTGGTGCGGTCGTCATACCATGCCCGGGACTCCCTGGACGCCGCCACCACCTCCTCCGAGGTTCCGGCAACGGTCGGCGGGTACTGACCCCAACGCGTCAGCTCCCGGGATCTCGGGCCCGCGAGGTGGCCCGGCCTTATAGCCGGTTGGCGCGATGGGTGTGGCGACGCGAGTAGCCTCCGACCCACGCGGATCGTAAGCGAGGAGACGTGGCCGAGCGCACCATCGAAAACCTGTTGCGGGAAGATCGCATCTTCCCGCCGTCACCGGAGTTCACCCGGCAGGCCAACGCCCAACCGGGTCTGCATGAGCAAGCCGCCGTCGACCCGGTCGCGTACTGGGAGGCGCAGGCCCGCAACCGCGTGACCTGGTTCAAGGAGCCCACCGTCCTCCTGGACGACTCCAACCCGCCCTTCTTCAAGTGGTTCACGGACGGCGAGCTCAACATGTCCTACAACTGCCTGGACCGCCACATCGAGGCCGGCAAGGGCGGCAAGGTGGCCTACTACTGGGAGGGCGAGCCCGGGGACGAGCGGGTCATCACATACCGGGACCTCTACGAGGACGTTTGCCGGTTCGCCAACGGCCTGAAGTCGATCGGAGTCGGAAAGGGCGACCGCGTCGCGGTCTACATGGGCATGGTCCCCGAGCTGGCCGTGGCCATGCTGGCCTGTGCTCGCATCGGTGCCGCCCACAGCGTCATCTTCGGCGGCTTCTCGGCCGACGCCATCTACGACCGGGTCGAGGACGCCGGCGCCCGGGTTCTCATCACCTGTGACGGCGCCTGGCGCCGGGGGAGCGTGGTGGATCTGAAAGTGGCCGCCGACCGCGCCATGGAGAGGACCGATCTGGTCGAACGCTGCGTGGTGCTACGCCGGACCGAGAACTACGTGACCATGAAGGAGGGCCGGGACATCTGGTGGCACGACCTCGTGGACGGGCAGAGCGCCGAGTGCGCGCCCGAGGTCATGAACGCCGAGGACCTGCTCTACATCCTGTACACGTCCGGCACCACCGCCAAGCCCAAGGGCATCATGCACACCACGGGGGGATACCTGGTGGGCGCGGCCACGACTCACAGCTTCGTGTTCGACGTCAAGCCGGACCAGGACATCTGGTGGTGCGCTGCAGACATCGGCTGGGTGACCGGTCACACCTACATCCTCTACGGGCCGCTGGCCAACCAGACCACCTCGGTCATGTACGAGGGGACGCCCGACTACCCGGACAAGGACCGGCTGTGGTCGATCATCGCCAAGTACAAGGTGACCCAGCTCTACACCGCTCCAACCGCCATCCGGGCCTTCATGAAATGGGGTGAGGAGTACCCGCAGCGCCACGACCTGTCCACGCTGCGCGTGCTCGGCACGGTGGGCGAACCCATCAACCCCGAGGCGTGGATGTGGTATCACGAGCACATCGGGGGCGGCAACGCGCCGGTCATGGACACCTGGTGGCAGACCGAGACCGGCTCGATCATGATCGCCCCCCTACCCGGCATCACCTCCACCAAGCCGGGCTCGGCCACCAACCCCATGCCGGGCATCCAGGCGGACGTGGTCGACGACGCGGGCAGCCCGGTCGGCAGGGGAGGGGGCGGCTACCTGGTGATCCGCAACACCTGGCCCTCCATGCTGCGCTCCATCTGGGGCGACGACCAGCGGTACATCGACACCTACTGGTCCCGCTACGACGGCATGTACTTCCCCGGTGACGGGGCCAAGCTGGACGATGACGGTTATCTGTGGTTGCTGGGCCGGGTGGACGACGTGATGCTGGTATCCGGCCACAACATCTCCACCATGGAGGTGGAGTCGGCCCTCGTCTCGCACCCGTCCGTTGCCGAGGCGGCGGTGGTGGGCCGGTCCGATCCGCTCACCGGCCAGGCGATCGCCGCGTTCGTCAGCCTGCGGGGCAGCATCGAGGGTGACTCCTCGTTGATAGGCGAGCTACGGGATCATGTCGCCAACTCGATCGGCCCGATCGCCAAGCCCAAGAGCATCGTCTTCACACCGGACGTGCCCAAGACCCGCTCGGGCAAGATCATGAGGCGCCTGCTGAGGGACATCTCGGAGCAGCGGAAGCTCGGGGACGTGACCACGCTGGCCAATGCCGATATCGTTGCCGAGATCGCGGAGAAGGCGGCCGCGGCCCCTGCTGACGAGGACTGAAGCCCCCCGGCCGCCGGGTTCTCGCACGGGACCGACGGGCCGGTAACGCGACGGAGGAGAGGTCATGCTGCTGACAGGTAAGCGGGTGCTGGTAACCGGCGTCCTCACGCACGGTTCGATAGCCTGGCACAGCGCCAAGGTGGCCCAGGAACAGGGCGCCGAGGTCCTCCTGACCGGCTTCGGACGGGGGATGCGCCTTACGCAGCGGGCAGCCCGCCGCCTCCCGGATCCCCCCGACGTGTTCGAGCTCGACATCAACGATCCGGGGCACATGCAGCAGCTGGTGGATGAGCTGGGGCGACGCTGGGGGAGCCTGGACGGGGCCTTGCATGCCATAGCCTTTGCCCCCGAGGACGCGCTGGGCGGCAACTTCCTGACCACGCCCGTGGAGAGCGCCTCGCTCGCCTTCACCACCTCGGCGTTCTCCTACAAGACCCTGGCCGTCGGGCTGCTCCCGCTGTTCGAGGAAGCAGGAGGCGGGTCCCTGGTGACCCTCGACTTCGACAACAGCACCCAGGCCTGGCCCGCCTACGACTGGATGGGGGTCTGCAAGGCCGCCCTGGCCTCGGTGACCCGCTACCTGGCCCGCGACCTGGGACGCCACAACGTCCGGGTGAACGCCGTGTCGGCGGGTCCGCTGTCGACGATGGCGGCCAAGGGCATCGCCGGATTCGAGCGGTTCCAGGATGTCTGGAGCGAGCGAGCCCCCCTCACCTGGGACACGTCCGATCCCACCCCGGTGGCCAACATGATCTGCGTGATGCTCTCCGACTTCGCCACCAAGGTGACCGGCGAGGTCATCCACGTCGACGCCGGCTTCCACGCCATCGCGACATAGGATCTCGGAATATGGATCCTGCCGGATACGTGAGCGCACTCGTCTTTGGGGCTCTTTCCTTCGTCTCGCCCTGCGTGCTGCCTCTACTGCCCGGATACCTGGGGCTCATGTCGGGCTACTCGGTGGCCGATCTGCAGCAGGGGAAGGCCTCCACCGCCCGGATGCTCCGGGTCACCGTGTTGTTCGTGCTCGGGTTCACCATCGTCTTCGTGGCCCTGGGAGCGGGGGCTACCTCGGTGGCCGGCCTGCTCGCCCGTAACAAGGGCGTCATCACCACGGCTGCTGGTTGGCTGATCGCCGTGTTCGGCCTGGTCATCGTGCTGATGGCGCTCAGCACGTCGCCCCGCCTGGCCTTCCTCTACCGGGAGCGGCGGCTCCACGTGCGTCCTTCGCAACTGGGCGGATGGGCGCCGCTGGTGATGGGCATGGCCTTCGGCTTCGGCTGGACCCCCTGCATCGGCCCGGTGTTGGCGGCCATCCTCACCCAGGCCGCCACCCAGGAGACGGTCGTGAGGGGGATGCTGCTCTTGTTCGTCTTCTCGATGGGTATGGGCCTGCCGTTCATCGCCGCCGGGATCGGCGTGACCAAGCTCTACTCGGGCATCAAGCTCCTCCAACGCCATCTGCGGACCATCAACGTCCTGTCAGGCCTCCTGATGATGGTCTTCGGCTGGCTCTTCATCACCGGTCGCATCACCGACCTGTCGAGCCTGATCAGCGAATGGATGATCAGGCTCGGTCTCGAGGGCCTGGCCGCGATCTAGAAGCTCCAGTCCGTGGTGAGGCCGCTCAGGCGTGCCTTGCCGAAGAGTTGAGCGGCTGCTTCGGCTGCCACAGCCCTTACCTCCGCCTCGTCCACCCTGGTGGAGTGCCCGTCCTCCACGATGATCTCACCCCCCACGATCACCATCTCGACCTCGGCCGCGCTACCGGAGTGGACCACCGACGCCACCGGACGGCTCCATGGCGTATGCCGGACCCCGGACACGTCCACCACCACCAGATCGGCCACGCGGCCGGACTCCAGTGATCCGGCGTCCAGGCCGGTCATGGCTGCGCCGCCCCGCGTCCCCAGCTCGAGAAACTGCTCCACGGTGGTGGCGGTGGAGTCGAGGCTGGCCACCCGGTGCATCAGCATGCCGGCCTTCATGGCCTCGAAGATGTCCTGCCCGGCGACCGCCACCCCGTCGCTTCCGAGGGCCACGGTGGCGCCCGCCGACAGCAGCGGCTCCAGGTGGAGCACGCCCGAGGCCAGGTACTGGTTCGAGACCGGGTTATGCACCGCGGTGGCGCCGCCGGCGCCCATGGCCGCGACTTCGTCGGGATCCAGCCAGACGGCGTGAGCGAGCGTGGTATGGCCGCTGAGCAACCCCCGGTCGGCCAGCCATGCCACGGGACGGGTTCCGTGCACCTCCATGAAGAACGAGATCTCGTCCTGTACTTCCGAGCAGTGCATGTGCCAGCCGACTCCGCCGGCCTCGGCCATCTCCGCGGACGCCTCGATCAGCTCCGGCCACACGTAGACGATGTTCTCCGGACACGGCCAGACCTCGACCAGGCCGCCTCGCGGGCGCTCCGCCATGCATTCGGCGGTGATGGCGAGTTCCTCCTGGTTGGTCCAGGTGAAAAGCTCCGGATCCACCCCCATCAGCTCGCCGCCCGGGTTCATCTCCCCGAAGATTCCGCGGGCGACGGCGCCCCTAATTCCCACCTCCTCGATAGCGTCGGCCACGGCCAGGATGGTCTCGGTATCGGTGGGCGCGTAGTGGTTGTCCACCACCATCGTGGTACCGGACAGGGCGGCCTGCAGCGCGCCGAGCCGGACGGCCGCCACGCTCATCTCCCTGGTGATGGCTTTCGAGTAGGGGAGCATGAATTTCTGGAGCCAGGGCACCAGCGTCATGCCGTCGCCGAGTCCCCGGCCCAGCGACTGGAACAGGTGGGTGTGGCCGTCGGTCAGCCCGGGGAGGACCACCTTGCCGCGGCAGTCGATGACCTTCCCGGCTGTGTCTCGCAGGTGCCGCATGCCGGCGGCGGCGCCGACCTCCGTGATCTTCCCACCGGCGACGGCCACCGCGCCGTCATCCAGCACCCGCCGCCTCCCGTCCAGCGTGATCACCACCCCACCCTCGAGCAGGAGGTCGCATACGGTGCGATCAGATGGAGAAGCCTGGCTCATTGATGACCTCCGTGCATCGGTCGGCGACCGCTCCGATCGTACTCGTCGAGGACCTAACCGACCCTGCTACAGGTGAGGAGGGTGAATGCCGATCACACCCGTCCGTGGACGACGCTACAGTTGTTTAGCCATGATAGAGTAGGGGAGTAGCTTCTCCCGACGAACGACGAAGAGGAGATCGGAGAAATGACACCGGTTACCGAGAAGTACGGGAGCTTCGACCGGCTGGACGCGGCCATGTCGCGTCTCCACGCCGACATGGAGAGGCGCTTCTCCGAACAGACCCGCTGGATCGTGGGGTGGATGACCGGTCTGGTTGCGAGTGCCGCCGCCATCATCATCGCCGTGCTCCAATGAACGTGCCATGACCGGCGGTCACCCGGAGCGACTCCCTATTGCCTATTGCCGGTAGGCGCCCGCCGCGCTAAACTGGTTTCCCACGGCGCGGGGTGGAGCAGTCTGGTCAGCTCATCGGGCTCATAACCCGAAGGTCGTAGGTTCGAATCCTACCCCCGCTACCCGGTACGGCCCTCGTTCCCCTTGATGGGGACGGGGGTTGTCTCGTTGTGATCCGCCCGGTGCGTGGCCGCGGCGGGGGAAGGAACAGGGTTTGAGCGCTCCGATGGCGGTGTTCGAGGCGATGCGACGCCGTCGCATGCACCGTGACTTCCGGCCCGAACCGCCCGATCCGGCGACTCTCGATCGTCTGGTCTACGCCGCCGGTCGAGCCCAGGTGGCCCGCCCGGGAATCCGCCACCTGATCGTGATCACCGACCCGCGGATCGTCCACACCCTGCGCCAGGCCTGCCCGGGATTCGTGAACAACGCCCCGGCCGCCATCGCCGTCTGCAGCGACCTGAAGCGGTCGGAGGAGGAGTCGGGGGTACGCGGGGTGGAGGTCGTGAGCAGGCTGGATGCGGGTGCATCCGCCGCCTTCATGGCCATAGCCGCGCCCGCGCTCGGTATCGGCGTCTGCAAGATCACCAGTTGGAGCGAGGAAGTGGTCCAAGCCATCCTGGGCCTCCCGGAGCATGTGCGTCCCGAGGTGCTGATGGCGGTGGGAGTGCCGGTTTCCAACCCCTCCAAGCCATTGAAGGGCTTCCAGCCCGCCGTTCATGCCGACCGGTTCGATCAGCCGTGGACACCATCAACATGAGTGATCAGTCGGTCGATCCCCGGGAGTTCCTGTTCGACTTCGTTCTGTACCTGGTGACCTGCGCGCGCCTCCATCTCGACGAGAAACCCATCTACGGGGCGTTCCGGATGATCGAGGGCGCCAGCCGCCTCGTAGAGGCAGCCGAGAGCCTGCCCGGCTGGGAGGTGGATGCCTTCCTGTCCGAGCAACGGGCGGCGATCGAGGCCAACAAGGCTCGGATGACGGTCGACAAGGACGGCTTCCGTCACTGGCTGAGCGATCTGGCCAGGGAGATGGCCGCCGAGGCCACGAGGAGAAACCTCGACCCGCCCGTCTGAGTGCGAGTAGTCGGTGATCCCTGTAACGCAGGATTGACGCGGAGACAACAGGCTTGATGGCCAGAGAGAACTCGATCACCTCCGGTCGCTCATCGGCCACCGACCACCATTGACCTATATACCCAGAACGGTCGTTTACCTATAATCCGGGCCTATGCGGACACGACTGGGCGCGATTGCGGTCCTGGCAGCCTTCCTTCTCCCCGTTCCGGGTGCCCTTGCCCAGACGGTCGGCGACCGCGCCGGGACGACCACATCCCTCTCCAGCTCGCTCGGACCCGGCGACGTTCTCGTGCCTGGTCAATCCCTCCTGTCCTCCGACGGCTCCTACCGGCTGGCCTTCCTACCGGACGGCGATCTCGTCCTGTACCGCAACTTCGCTCCCTATTGGGGAGCCGAGGAAGTCTGGTCGGCGGGTACCGGCGGCTCGGGAGGCGACCGCCTCGTCATGCAGCACAACGGTGACCTCGTCATGTACCAGGCGCTCCGGTTCGGAAGGGGGCCGGTCTGGCACTCAGGGACGGCCGGTTTCAAAGGCGCCGAACTGGCCCTGCCCGAGGAGGGTGGAGCAACCATCCGCCTCAACGATGCGGATCTGCTCTGGTCGGCCGGGCTGAGGGCTCCCGATGTGGGTCTCGGCGGCCGCAAGCACCTGGTTTACGACCGGCGTGGCGCGAAGATGATGCTCTGGCTGGTCGAAGCCGATGGCGCCGTGGCCGACTCCTACCCGGTGAGCGGCAGATTTCGCTCTCCACCGGCCGGGCGGTACGAGATATTCTCCAAGTCTCCCACTGCACGAGGGATTGGCTGTTGTTCGATGGAGCACATGGTCCGCTTCGCCTGGAGCTCAAAGGGAAACCGGATCGGCTTCCATTCCATTCCACTCTATGACAATGGCTTACCCATGCAGACCGTTGGGCAACTTGGCCAAGCGTTGTCGGGAGGTTGTGTCCGCCAGCGGAACGACAAGGCGGAGGCCCTCTACGAGTGGGCACCGATCGGCATGCCGGTGGTCGTGCTGGGTTGAGGCCTCGCCTCCTTGGACGGCGCCCACCGCAACGCTATGGCCTGATCGATGGCCGGGAGCGCCGCTGCGGGGTTCCGGTCCGGGCGGTCTCTCGGTAACGTGGACTGCATGAAAGTCACTCCGAGCCCGGCCGAGTTCCGCCGGCTGGCCGAGCACGCTTCGGTGGTCCCGGTCAGGATCGCCCTGCTGTCCGATCGGGAGACTCCGGTCAGCGCCTTCGGCAAGCTGGTCGGCGATGCGCCCGGCTTCCTCCTCGAGTCCCTCGAGGGAGGGGAGCGCTGGGCGCACTGGTCGTTCCTCGGGTGGGACCCGGTCTTCACCCTCACCAGCCGCGACGGGGTCTGCCATGTCGACGATGACCGGGTCCGGATGCCGGACGGAGATCCCCTGACGGTCCTCGAAGGGCTGCTCGCCCGCTACGCCACCGACCCGATGGACGACCTGCCACCCCTGCACTCCGGGGCGGTCGGATACCTATCCTATGACGCGGTCCGGTACATCGAGCGGCTCCCCGACCGGCCTCCTGACGACCGCGGCCTGCCCGAGATGATGTGGCAGTTCGTGGGGAGCCTGGCGGCGCTCGACCATCCCCGCCAGACCCTGCACCTGGTTCGCAATGTCTTCATCGATCTCGAGGACGACCTCGACGCTGCGTACGGCGATGCGGTGGCCCGGCTCCACGACGCCGCGGAGCGCCTCGGTACGGCCCTTCGTTACCGCCCGGCCGCCCGGCCCGACCGCACTGCCCGTCCCGACCTGCCGATCGGCTCCACGCTGGACCGCGAGGACTTCGAGCAGGCCGTCCTCGAGGTCAAGGACTACATCCGGCAGGGCGACGCCTACCAGGTGGTGCTGAGCCGCCGTATTGCAGCGCCCTTCGAGGGCGACCCGTTCGGCCTCTACCGCGCCCTGCGGCTCATCAACCCCTCGCCATTCCTCTTCTACTTGAGGCACCCGGAGGTCACCGTGGTGGGCGCGTCGCCGGAGCTGATGATCCGGGTCAGGGACGGCACCGTGTTCTCGCGCCCCATCGCCGGCACCCGGAGGCGGGGCGTGTCCGAGGAGGAAGACCTGGCGTTGGAGAAGGAGATGCTGGCCGATCCGAAGGAGCGGGCCGAACACGTCATGCTCATCGACCTCGCGCGCAACGATCTGGGCCGGGTATGCGACTACGGCACGGTGACCGTTGACGACCTGATGGTGGTGGAGCGTTACTCGCACGTCATGCACCTGGTGTCGGGCGTGTCGGGGCGGCTCCGTGACGGGCTGGGTTCGGTCGACGTGGTCCGGGCGGTGTTTCCCCATGGCACCGTGTCGGGGGCGCCCAAGGTACGGGCCATGGAGATCATCGATGAGATGGAGCCGGTGGCCCGCGGCCCCTATGCCGGCGCCGCCGGGTACATGGACTTCAGCGGCAACGTGGACACCGCCATCTGCCTGCGGACCGTCGTGGTGGCAGACGGCACCGCCTGGGTTCAGGTGGGCGCCGGACTGGTGGCGGACTCCGACCCGGCGGCGGAGTTCCAGGAGACCGAGGACAAGGCGGCCGCGGCGCTGGCGGCCGTGGCGGGGGCCGAGTTGCTGTGACCATCCTGAGCGGCGAGTCCGGCGACTTCAGGGCCGGGTATGCCCATGCCCGCAGAGTTGCGGGATTCGCGGCGGACACACTCGGCCTGTTCTGGGCGGTCGGGCCGGATGCGGTCTCCTACCTGCAAGGCATCCTCAGCCAGGACATAGAGGGGCTCGCCCCCGGTCAGGTGGCCAGGTCGTTCCTTCTGGAACCCCGCGGGAAGCTGGACGCCCTGCTCTGGGTCCTGCGCGACGTGGACCGGGTGGGGATCATCACCGCCGCGGCCCGCCAGGCGGCGGTCATCGCCTCGCTCTCGCGCTGGCGCCTGCGCGTCGATGTCGAGTTCGGCCCGGACGACCGGCGGGTCCACGACGTCTGGGGGCCCGCCGCCCGTATCCCCGCGGCGCCGGGCGGTTGGCGGGATGAGGACGGGGTGCTGGCCGCGGAACTGCGCGAGGGGCCGGTGCGGCGGCGCCTGGTCGCCGGTCTGGACCGGCAGGCGCTCGAGAAGTTCGGCGCCGTCCCGATCAGCGAAAGAGTCGTCGACGCGTTCCGGATCGAGGCCGGAGAACCCAGGATGGGCGTCGACGTGGACGGGAAGACCATACCGCAGGAGACCGGCCTGGTTCCGGAGGCGGTCTCGTTCACGAAGGGGTGCTTCCTCGGGCAGGAGTTGGTGGCCCGCATCGACAGCCGGGGCCGGGTCAACCGCCATCTACGGGGGATAAGGATGCTCGGACCGGCCGTCCCGCCGGTGGGGGCCGGGCTCTCTTTCGAGGGGAAGGCGGTGGGGAAACTCACCACGGTGGGGGAGAGTCCCGCACTGCACTCCCCGGTCGCACTGGCTCTGGTCCGCCGCGAAGCCCTACCGGGAAGCCGGATCACCGTGGCTTGGGAGGGCGCCGAGATCGACGCTGAAGTACACGGTCTTCCGATGACCGCGCCGCCCGGATGAGGTTCCGGCCAGCCTGAACCTCAGCGCCGGCTGATAGCGTCCGAGCGCGGGGTGTGCCTTGACAGGCCATGGCCGCGAGTAGCCTTCGCCCCCATGCTGGACAAGGTTCTTGCCTCGGTCCGCCGCCGCCTGCCCGAGGTGAGGGCGCGCCAGGATCAATTGCATGAAGCGGTGGCGCGCCTGCCGCCGCCGCGGGACTTCACCGGCGCCCTGGCCGGCCCGGGCCTGTCGGTCATCGCCGAGTTCAAGCGGGCCTCCCCATCTAAGGGGGTGATCAATGCCGGGATGGATCCCTCCGAGCGGGCCGCGGCCTTCGAGTCGGGCGGGGCATCTGCCATGTCCGTCCTGACCGAGCCGGATCACTTCATGGGCAGCTCCGAGGATCTCCGGGCGGCCCGGTCCGCCACTTCGCTGCCCGCGCTACGGAAGGACTTCACGCTCGACACCGCCCACGTCTGGGAGGCCAGGGCCATGGGCGCCGATGCCGTGCTGCTAATCGTGGCGATCCTCGACGATGCTCTCCTCGCCCGGCTGCTGGGCGCCGCCGAGGAGGCGGGGCTGGCGGCCCTGGTGGAGGTCCACAGCCGGGAGGAGGCGAGCCGGGCACTGGAGGCGGGCGCCACCGTCATCGGGGTCAACAACCGGGACCTGCGGACCTTCGACGTTGATCTGGCCACATCGGAGCGGATCGCACCGCTGCTGGAAGGCGTCGACATACGGATAGCCGAGAGCGGTGTGAAGGGCCCGGCGGACGCCGCCCGGCTGAGAGCAGCGGGCTACGACGCGCTGCTGGTGGGGGAGTACCTGTCGAGGTCGGCGGATCCGGCCCACGCCATCTGCGGGCTCAGGGGGCTGGCATGACCTGGGTGAAGGTCTGCGGGATGCGCACCGCCCACGACGTGGAGGCGGCGGCCGCAGCCGGCGCCGATGCTCTGGGGCTGAATCTCATCCAGGGCACCCCCCGGTATGTGCACGTGGATGCCGCCGCCCGCCTGGCCGCCCTGTCGCGGGTGCCCGCGTTGATACTCACCGTCGATGCCCGTCCCCACGAACTCGTGGAACTCCTGGGCCGGGTGGGCGCGGCCGGCGTGCAGCCCTATGGTGATCACGCGCCCGAGGCCGCTCGGGCCGCGGCCGCCGCGGGGGCCTTCGTGCTCCTGCCCCACCGGATGCGAGGTCCGGTGGACCTCGGGACCATCCCTGCCGGACACACCGCCCTCCTGGACGGCTACTCGCCGCATGGCCTCGGCGGGACCGGCCGCCAGGTCGCCCCGGAGTGGCTCCCGCCGCCGGGCAGCCGCTACGTCCTGGCGGGCGGTCTGGACCCCTCGAACGTGGCCGATGCGGTGTCGCGCCACCGTCCATGGGGTGTAGACGCCTCGTCCGGCCTAGAGTCAGCGCCTGGAGTGAAGGATCCCGCCAGGATCCGCAGCTTTGTCAGGAACGCCAAGCGGGTGGAGGAGAGTCGATGATGGTCGCTGCCGGGACAGGTCGCGGCCCGCGGCTGGAGCGGCCGGACGAACGGGGCAGGTTCGGCGAGTACGGCGGGATGTTCGCACCCGAGACCCTCATGCCGGCCCTCGAGCAGCTGGCCGCCGGCTTCGCAGAGGCGTGGGTAGACCCGGGCTTCACCAGCGAGTTCCATCACCTCTTGGCCACCTACACGGGCCGGCCCACCCCGCTCCAGAGCGCGGACCACCTGTCCCGCGAGATCGGGGTGCGCGTCCTCCTCAAGCGGGAGGACCTGGCCCACACCGGCGCCCACAAGATCAACAACGCCCTGGGCCAGGCGCTGCTCACCACCCGCATGGGCAAGTCCCGGCTGATCGCCGAGACCGGCGCCGGCCAGCACGGGGTCGCCACCGCCACCGCAGCCGCCTACGCCGGCCTGGAGTGCCTGGTCTACATGGGCGAGAAGGACATCGAACGCCAGGCCCTCAACGTGCAGAGGATGCGCATGCTCGGGACCGACGTGGTCCCGGTCACCTCGGGGGCCGGAACCCTGAAGGACGCCGTGAACGAGGCCATGCGTGACTGGGTGCGCACCGTGGAGACCACTCATTACATAATCGGTTCGGTCGTGGGACCGCATCCGTTCCCGTGGATCGTCCGGGAGTTCCAGAAGGTGATCGGGGAGGAGAGCATCGCCCAGCTCGAAGGGGAGACGCCCGACGTGGTGGTCGCCTGCGTGGGCGGAGGGTCCAACGCCATCGGCATGTTCTATCCGTTCGCCGGTCGGGAGGGGGTGGAGCTCGTCGGCGTGGAGGCGGCGGGTCACGGGATCGAGACCGGCCGGCACGGCGCGTCGATCGGGGCCGGTTCACCTGGCATCCTCCACGGCGCCCGCACCTACATGCTCCAGGACGACGAGGGCCAGGTACTGGAGGCCCATTCCATCTCGGCGGGCCTCGACTACCCCGGGGTCGGTCCGGAGCACGCCTACTACGCGGACACCGGCCTGGCCCGCTACGTGTCCATAACGGACGAGGAGGCCCTGGGTGGGGTCGACCTGCTCTCCCGCGCCGAGGGGATCATCCCCGCCCTCGAGTCGGCCCATGCAATTGCCTGGGTGGCCAGGGAGGCGGATGCGTTGCGGGACCGCACGGTCCTGATCAACCTCTCGGGGCGCGGCGACAAGGACGTCGAGATGATCGCCTCCAAGATCGGGATGAGGTGATCCGATGAGCCGCGAGAGCCTCGACAGGCTGTTCGCCGACGTGCGGCGGGAGGGTCGCACCGCCTTCCTGCCCTTCATGACCGCCGGACTGCCCAGCCCGGGAGAGACGGTCGAGACGTTCGTAGCGATGGCGGAAGCCGGGGCTGATGCCTTCGAGGTCGGCATCCCGTACAGCGACCCGCTCATGGACGGACCCACCATCCAGGTGGCGAGCCAGCGGGCGATCGAGCAGGGCATGACGCTCGGTGGTGGGTTCGAGGTCCTCCGCCGGGTAGTGGAGGCCACGGGCCGGCCCTCGCTGGCGATGTCCTATGCCAACCCGGTGTTCCGGGTCGGCCCGCACGAGTTCGCCCGCCGAGCCGCCGACGCAGGAGCCGCGGGCCTGATCGTGGCCGACCTCCCCCTCGAGGAGGCCGGGCCGGTGATCGAGGCCACCGAGGGAGCGGGGATCGGCCTGGTGCTGTTCGCCGCGCCCACCACCCATGACGAGCGCCTCGCCAGGATCGCCGCCCGCGACCCGGTGTTCATCTACGGCGTGGCAGCGATGGGGGTGACCGGGGAGCGGGAGGATGTGTCGGACGTCCCCCGCCGTCTGGCAGCGCGGATCAGGGCGGTGACCGGGACACCCCTGGTGATGGGAGTGGGCATAGGGACACCCGAGCAGGCGGCCGCCCTGGCGCCCTACGTGGACGGCATCATCGTCGGGTCCGCCCTGGTGCGCAGGGCGCTGGTATCGGACGACCCTATTCCGGAAATCGCCACCGCTACCCGCGCCCTGGCCGGCGCCCTCTCCTAGCTGGTTGCGAGCTAGGAAGTAGAGACTAGGAAGACATCCTCATCACCGAGATGAAGGCCTCGGGCGGGACGTCGACGCGGCCGATCGCCTTCATACGTCGCTTGCCCGCCTTCTGGCGCTCCAGCAGCTTGCGCTTGCGGGTCACATCTCCGCCGTAGAGCTTGGCGGTGACGTCCTTGCGGTAGGCCTTCACCGTCTCCCGGGCGATGATCCGGCTGCCGATCGCGGCCTGGATGGGGACGTCGTACTGCTGGCGGGGGATCAGCTCCCTGAGCTTCTCGGTCATCCGGCGCCCGTAGGGATAGGAGGCCTCCCGGTGGACGATGGCGCTGAAGGCGTCGACCGGGTCGTGATGCAGCAGGATGTCCACCTTCACGAGGTCGGCGTCCTCGTACCCGTCGGGCTCGTAGTCGAGGCTGGCGTAACCCCGGGTCCGGCTCTTCAGCTGGTCGTAGAAGTCGGTCACCACCTCGGCCAGCGGGACGCGGTAACGCAATTCCACCCGCTCGGGAGACAGGTACTCCATCCCCTTGATGCGCCCGCGGCGGCCCTGGCAGAGGTCCATCAGGCGTCCCGTGTAGCGGGCCGGGCTGATGATGCTGGCCGCCAGGATCGGCTCGGAGATGGCCACCACCTCTCCTGCGGGGGGCATCTTGGCGGGGTTGTCGACCGGTAGCTCGTCCCCGGCCGCAGTCCGCACCCGGTACTCCACCGACGGCTTCGTGGCGATGATGTCGAGGGCGAACTCGCGCTCGAGGCGTTGGGTGATGATCTCCATGTGCAACAGGCCCAGGAAGCCGCACCGGTAGCCGAACCCGAGCGCCGTGGAGGTCTCCGGCTCATAACTGAAGCTGGAGTCGTTGAGGCGCAGCCGGTCGAGGGCGTCCCGCAGCTCGGGGTACTCGTCCCCATCCAGCGGGTAGAGCCCGCAGAACACCATGGGCTTGGGCTCGCGATAGCCCGGTAGGGGAGTGGCGGAGGGACGGTCGGCATCGGTAACGGTCTCGCCGGGCCGGGCCTCCGCCGTGTTCTTGACCCCCGATATCAGGTATCCCACCTCTCCGGGGCCCAGCTGCTCCACGGGCACGGCTGCCGGGGTGCGTACGCCGATCTCCTGGACGGTGTAGACGGCGCCGGTCTGCATGAAACGCACCCGCGAGCCGGAGCGAAGCGTGCCCCGCACGATCCGGATCGAGCTGATGACCCCACGGTAGGTGTCGAAATGGGAGTCGAACACCAGGGCGGCCAACTCGGCATCGGGATCGTCCTCAGGGGGCGGCACGCGCCGGCAGATCGCGTCGAGGAGCGCGGTGACGCCCTCCCCGGTCTTGGCCGAGACCGCCAGCACCTCTTCGGCCGGGAATCCCAGCACCCGTTCGATCTCCTCGGCCACCCGGTCGGGGTCGGCGGCGGGCAGGTCCACTTTGTTGAGAACCGGCACCACGGCCAGATCGTGCTCCATAGCCAGGGTGCAGTTGGCCAGGGTCTGGGCCTCGATGCCCTGGGCGGCGTCCACCAGGAGGATCACCCCCTCGCAGGCCGCCAACGACCGGGACACCTCGTATCCGAAGTCGACATGGCCGGGCGTGTCGATCAGGTTGATCCTCCACGGACCGTACTCGAGTCGGACGCTCTGGAGTTTGATGGTGATACCGCGCTCTCGCTCCAGTTCCATGTTGTCGAGGTACTGGGCGCGCATGCGCCGGGCCTCGACGGCCCCGCATATCTCCAGGAATCGATCAGCCAGCGTCGACTTGCCGTGGTCGATGTGGGCGATGATCGCGACGTTGCGTATACGAGATTGATCCATGACCTGCGACGGTGCTCGAAGACGGATCGTGCGGGCATCGCGGGTTGGCGAACTCACCCGGTCCGGAAGCTGCAGGCTAGCGAGCGGACCCGGCCATGAGGAGGATACGATCCGCAAGGTAGGGCCGTCGGGGTAAGATCGTGCTCCCTCGCCGGGATGGCGGAATTGGTAGACGCGCCGGACTCAAAATCCGGTGCCCGCAAGGGCGTATGGGTTCGAGTCCCATTCCCGGTACCGGTCGGTTGCTGGTTGATATTGCTCGTTTACGTGTCGAGTCCTGAAGTTTGTGGACATCGGACTATCAACTACGGATTACGAACTACAGACTAAGGCTACGATCAGCGCATGCCCACCCTGGCCCTCGTGGATGGCCACAGCCTTGCCTACCGCGCCTTCTACGCCCTTCCCCCCGACCTCGCTACCAGCACCGGTCAGGTGACCAATGCCGCGTTCGGGTTCACGTCGATGCTGATCAAGCTGCTCGGCGAGCACCGCCCCGACGGCATGGCGGTGGCCTGGGACGTGGGGAGGTCCACCTTCCGCACCGAGCGCTACGCCGACTACAAGGCTCAGAGGGAGTCGACCCCGGACCTGTTCCGTAGCCAGCTCCCTCTGATCCGCGAAGTGCTGGATGCAATGGATATTCCCCAGATGGAACGCCCCGGTTTCGAGGCCGACGACGTGATCGCCTCGCTGGTGAAGAGAGCCACCGACCTCGGGTGGCAGGTGCTGGTGGTCACGGGCGACCGGGACAGCTTCCAACTGGTGTCCACGACCGTGCGGGTGGTCTATACCCTCCGGGGCATTTCCGACACCGTGGTGGTCGATCCGGAGTGGGTCGAGGGCAAGTACGGGGTACGGCCTGGGCAGTACCTGGACTACGCAGCCCTGCGGGGCGACACGTCTGACAACCTGCCCGGCGTCCCCGGGGTGGGGGAGAAGACCGCCGCCCGGCTCCTGTCGCAGTTCGACGATCTGGAGGGGGTCTTCTCGCATCTCGAGAGCTACCCCCCCAGGCTGCGGACCAACCTCACAACCCACCAGGACCAGGTTCTGCTGAACCGCGAACTGATGGCGCTGGTGGATGACCTGGATCTGGAGGTCGATGAGGACCGGCTCCGCCGGGGAGATCTGGATTGGCCGTCGATACGGGAGGTCTTCGACCGCTTGGAGTTCGCCACCCTATGGAAACGCCTATGGGATCAGGAGGGAGAGACCCCTCCGGCCGCGGACTCGACCATCGAGGTGGAGGTCCGGGTGGTCGGGTCGGCGACCGAGGTCTCCACGCTCGCAGGCGCGGCCGGTCTGGCTCTGGAACCCGTTCACGATTCGGGCGAGTTGGTCGGGCTGATGGCCGTTCCCCGCCTCGAAGATCCGGTGTCCGGCGGGTCTGGAGCCATGGCCGGGACCGCTTTCTACGTGCCGGTGTCGCTCCTGGGTCACCTGGCGCCCGCTCTGGCCGATCCCGACTTGCCCTACTCGGCCTACAAGTCGAAGGAGTTTGCACAGGAGATGCACCGGATCGGATACGAGCTCGAAGGGCTGGGCTTCGATCCTGAACTGGCGGGATACATCATCGGCCCGGCCGGTCGATCGGAGAAGCTGGAGGATCTGGCTTCCCGCTTCCTGGCGGTCGACCTGACCGCGACCGAGAGCGGCGGGGACGATGACGGGCAGGCTGCCTTCGACTTCGGGGGCGGACCGGACCTGGAGGCGGCCGGGGCCAGGGCGGTAGCGGTTCGGGCCCTGCAGGACGTTATGGAGGCGGAACTGGCGGACCGGGATCAGGTGACGCTGCTACGAGAGATGGAGCTTCCGCTGGTACGGGTGCTGGCCCGGATGGAGCAGCACGGGATCGGGGTCGACCGGGGCTACCTAGAGGAGATGGGCGCCGATCTCGGAGCCGACCTAGCCGGGCTGGAGACCGAGATATACGAGCAGGCCGGTCGGACCTTCAACATCAAGTCCAGCCAGCAGTTCGGAAAGGTGCTCTTCGGCGACCTCGGGCTACCCGTGGTCAAGAAGACCTCTCGGGGATCGCCCAGCACCGACGCGTCCGTGCTCCAGAAGCTCGAGGACGCCCACCCCATCGTCGGGCTCGTCCTTCGTTACCGGGAGGTGGAGAAGCTCCGGAGCACGTACGTCAATGGCTACCTGCCGCTGATCGGACCCGACCAGCGCATCCACGCCCGGTTCAACCAGACGGGTGCTTCCACCGGCCGGCTCTCCTCGGATCGGCCCAACCTCCAGAACATTCCGGTTCGCTCGGAGCTGGGCCGAACCATCCGCAGGGCTTTCGTGGCCGCGGAGGGCTTCCGGTTCGTGGTGGCCGACTACTCGCAGATAGAGCTCCGTATCCTGGCCCATCTCTCCAAGGATCCTGGTCTGCTGGGCGCCTTCAAGGCAGGCGCCGACATCCACACGGAGACGGCGGCCCGAGTGTTCGGGCTCACCGCCAACACGGTCACGGCCGATGCCAGGCGCCGGGCGAAGGCGGTCAACTTCGGCCTCCTCTACGGGATGGAGGCGTACGGACTCGCCGACCGGTTGAAGATCGGCCGGGCGGAAGCCCGGGAGCATATGGACACCTACTTCCGGCAGTTCCCCGACGTGCGCCAGTACCTCAGGGAGGTCGTTCAGAAGGCCCGCAGGGTCGGCTACACCACCACGCTCTTCGGGCGTCGCCGGTACCTTCCCGAGCTGTTGTCGGGCAACTGGCGGACCCGCCAGATGGGGGAGCGGATGGCTCTGAACGCACCCGTTCAGGGTTCTGCCGCCGATGTCATGAAGATGGCGATGATCGGACTCGACGGCCGCCTGGCGCCCGATGAGGCGCGCATGCTGCTTCAGATCCACGACGAGCTGGTCTTCGAGGTCCGGGAGGACGCCGTCGCGACCACCGTCCACCTCGTGCGCGAGATGATGGAGGGGGTGGTGGAATTGGACGTGCCGCTCACCGTCGACGTGGGCATCGGACCGGACCTGGCCTCCGTGAAGGGGTAGCGGACCACGTGGCGGCGGATACACTCATAGGATGCGTCTGCGTGGCCGGGCGGGGAGGTGTTATTCTTCGGCGCGTTCCGTCACCGGCAACGCTTGGCCGAGACGGTTTTCCTGCCCGGAGGTCCACTACCAACCACACCAGACCCGATCAGCTTTGCCGAGGCGTGATGCGTCCCGGCTCGTATTCAGTCCAGGACCTCCCGCAGAGAAATAGGAAAGATGGAAACTCCCGCCGATAAAACAGAAAACGCTCAAGACACCGGCCCTGCCACGCCGGAAGCAACCCCCAACACTCCGGTATCCCTCCCGCCCGTCGTCGTGCCGACCGAGATGGTCGAGAATCCTGATGACGACCACCCGGTCATGGGTCCGCCCGCCATCAAGGCTCGCAGTGTCAGCTCCCTACCGGACGACCTCGGCCCCGAGGACTTCGAAGCCGCCATCGCCGAGACTGTTCTGGAATTCAAAGAGGGCGACATCCTCGAAGGACACGTGGTCAGCATGGGCCAGGACGAAGTCCTCGTGGATATCGGCTACAAGTCCGAGGGCGTCGTTCCGCTCAAGGAACTATCGATCCGCAAGAACGTGACGCCCGACCAGATCGTCTCGATCGGTCAGAAGATCGAGGTGCTGGTAATCGACAAGGAGGACGAGCACGGCCGTCTGATCCTGTCCAAGAAGCGAGCCCTCTACGAGCGGGTCTGGGGCCAGATAGAAGCGGTCAAGGAGAACAAGGGCACCGTCCGGGGCACGGTGATCGAGGTGGTAAAGGGCGGATTGATCGTGGACATCGGACTACGGGGCTTCCTGCCCGCCTCGCTGGTCGATCTCCGCCGGGTTCGTGATCTCGATCCGTTCGTGGGCGAGGACATCGAGGCCAAGGTCATCGAGTTGGACCGTAACCGCAACAACGTGGTGCTGTCCCGGCGCGCCTACCTCGAAGAGGCCCAGGCCGAGCAGAGGGGCGCGTTCCTCAGCAACCTCACCGTGGGTGAGACCCGCACCGGCTCGGTCTCCTCGGTGGTGAACTTCGGGGCCTTCGTGGACCTCGGCGGCATGGACGGCCTGGTGCACGTCTCCGAGCTGAGCTGGAAGCACGTCAACCACCCTTCGGAGGTGGTCAAGGTCGGCCAGAAGGTGACCGTCAAGGTGCTGGAGATCGACCGCAACCGGGAACGGATATCCCTGTCCATCAAGCAGACCACCGCCGATCCCTGGCAGGCGTTCAGCCAGCAGCACGAGGTCGGGACCGTTCTCGACGGAGAGGTGATCAAGACGGTGCCCTTCGGAGCCTTCGTGGCGGTCGGGGACGGCGTCGAGGGTCTGGTGCACGTCTCGGAGATCGCTATGCACCGGGTCGAGTCCCCCGAACTGGAACTCTCCATCGGCCAGCGGGTCAAGGTCAAGCTGACCGAGATGGACGAGGGCCGCCGCCGGGTGAGTTTTTCCATCAAGCAGGCACTACCCGAGTTCAGCGCCCGCCAGTCGGGTCACCGTCCGCCCAGGCGCCGGCGCCCCGCCGTGTCCGAGTTCGAGCGAGCGGATACCAAGGAGGAGAAGCAGCCCTCCTTTGACGTGGACGCCTCCCTCGAAGCGATTCTCCAAGAACTGAAGGAGCGGGGGATCGGCCGCCGGTAACCAGGCGGGGCCGCTCATGAAGCCGCTGCGGTTGGCCATCGGCGGGGGCATCGGTTCCGGTAAGTCACAGGCAGGGCGGTTGCTGGCCGAGCGGGGCTTCGCAGTTCTCGACTCCGATCAGGTAGGACATTCGATCCTCGAGGTAGGCCATCCGGTCGCCCGCAGGGTTGCCGAGCGCTGGCCGGCCGCCGTGACCCGCGGAGCGATCGACCGGCGCGCGCTGGGACGCATCGTCTTCCGCGACCGGGATCAACTCGCCGAACTCGAGGCGATCACCCACCCGGCCATTCGCCGCGGCATCGCCCGATGGGCCCGGGAGGCAGGCGACCGTCCGGCGGCCGTGGAGATTCCGGTCCTGGCGGACCTGGTCGACGACAGCTGGTTGTGGGTGGTGATCGAAGCACCTCTCGAACTCAGAAGGAAGCGGCTCCGCGGGCGGGGCATGTCCGAAGGGGAGATCGACTCCCGCCTGGCCGCTCAGCCCGCCCGGGGGGCGTGGTTGGAAGCGGCGGACTACGTCATCGACAACGAGGGCACGCGGGAGCATCTGGCCACGGCGCTCGACGACGCCCTGGCACGAATCAGGACCCGCCCCCGACCCGGCCGGTAGACCTCCGGACGCCGGTGCCCGACCGTTTCTTGACGGCGAGCGCGGAGAGGGCCTCCATCACCACGCGGTTGGCCGCCATCGCGGTCAGATCGGCATGGTCAAAGGGCGGGGAGACCTCCACCACGTCCATGCCCGCCAATTCGACCGCGCCGACTATCCGGCGTACCGCCCGTAGCAGCTCGCGGGTACTCATCCCGCCAGGCTCGGCCGTTCCCGTCCCCGGAGCGTAGGCCGGGTCCAGAACGTCTATGTCCACGCTCAGGTACACGGCATCGGCGCCGTCCAATGCCTCTTCGATCGCCCGGTCGACCACCGCCTCGGCGCCATGCTCCTCGATCTCGGTGATGAAGTGCGTCCGGAAGCCCTTCTCCTGCATCCAGGCCAGCGTCTCCCCGTCCGGCCAGTAGCCTCTGAGCCCCACCTGCACGAAGTTCGGTCCCGCGATCGCGCCCGACTCCAGGAGCTTCCGCATCGGGGATCCGTGGTTCGCGATCGGTCCGAAGACTTCGCCGGTGTCGGCGTGCGCATCGAAGTGGACCATCCCGATGCGCGCCGGATCGTTGGCCTCCGCGATGGCGGTGGCCGCCGGCCAGGTGATGCCGTGGTCACCTCCGAGGACGATCGGCACCGTGCCCGTCGCGGCCAGGTCGCGAACCTTGCGGTAGATCATCGCGTAACCCCGTTCCAGCCACACCGGCTCGATGTTGGCGTCCCCGGCGTCGACCACGTCCAGCACCTCGAAGAGGTCCACCCCGAGCTGGAGGGAGTAGAACACGCCGTAGTTGTTGTTGCCCGTCCGTATGGCTCTGGGCCCGAACCTCGCCCCCGGCCGGTAGGTGGTGCCGTCGTCGAGCGGCGCGCCCACGATGACCGCGTCGGGGGCCCGCTCGGCGATCTGGCCGATGTCGGTTACGAGGGGGAGCTTGGCGAACGTGGTGGCCCCCATGTACGCGGGCAGATCGAATTCGCGACGTTCTACGAACTCTTCGCTGTGCCATCCGTGCATGTTCCCGTAATCAGGCATCGCCCCTCGAGCCATCGTCGGCCACGAACGATAGACCATCCCCGCTCGGGCGCCCGTCCGGCTGCCTCCGTATCACCTCCTCCTGCCGGTTGTCACACGACCCCCCTATGATCGAGCGGCGTGGCGGACTTCGCAGTTGTCTCCGACTTCAACCCGGCCGGTGATCAACCTGCCGCCATCACCGCGCTCGCCCAAGGCGTGGAGCGGGGCGACGCCTTCCAGACGCTGCTGGGCATAACCGGCTCCGGGAAGTCAGCCACCATCGCCTGGACCATCGAGCGGGCCCAACGCCCTGCCCTGGTGATTGCTCCCAACAAGGCCCTCGCGGCCCAGTTGGCCTCGGAGTTCCGCCAGTTCTTCCCCGGCAACCGGGTCGAGTACTTCGTTTCCTACTACGACTACTACCAGCCGGAGGCCTACATCCCCCAGACCGACACCTACATCGAGAAGGACGCCACCATCAACGACGAGATCGACCGGCTCCGTCACGCGGCCACCTCGTCGCTGCTGTTCCGGGACGATGTGGTGATCGTGGCCAGCGTGTCCTGCATCTACGGTCTGGGCAGTCCCGACGAGTACGCCGGGCAGGTCCTGCGCCTGATACGAGGCGTCGAGTTCCCGCTCCACCAGGCCATCCGCCGGCTGGTGGACATCCAGTACCAGCGCAACGAGGTGAACCTGGTGCGGGGGCGCTTCCGGGTCAGGGGCGACACCCTTGAAGTCTTCCCCGCCTACGAGGAGACCATCGCCCGGGTGGAGTACTTCGGCGATGAGGTGGAGCGGATCGTCCGGATCAACCCGGTGACAGGTGAGATCATCGACGAGATGAAGGAGCTGTGGGTCTATCCGGCCACCCACTACGCCGCGTCGGAGGAGCGCATGGAGAGGGCGATGGTGGGCATCCAGGCCGAACTGCGGGAACGGCTGGCGGAGCTGGAGCAGCAGGGAAAGCTGCTCGAGGCACAGCGGCTTCGCATGCGCACCACCTACGACCTGGAGATGATCCGGGAGGTGGGGTTCTGCTCCGGGATCGAGAACTACAGCCGCCATATCGACGGCAGGGAGCCGGGGGAGGCGCCCTACACGTTGCTGGACTACTTCCCCGACGACTTCCTGACCATCATCGACGAGAGCCACGTGGCGATCCCGCAGCTACATGGCCAGTACGAGGGGGATCGAAGCCGGAAGGACGTGCTGGTGGAGCACGGTTTCCGCCTGCCTTCGGCCCTTGACAACCGGCCGCTGCGCTTCGACGAGTGGCTGGAGAAGACCGGCCAGGTGATCTTCATGTCGGCCACCCCCAGCCCCTTCGAGCGCAGGCACTCCGACAACATCGTCGAGCAGATAGTGCGGCCCACCGGGCTGGTCGATCCCGAGGTGGTGGTCAGGCCCGCCAAGGGCCAGATCGACGACCTGATCGGGGAGATACGGGACCAGGCCGTGCTGGGCAACCGGATACTGGTCACCACGCTGACGAAGAAGATGTCGGAAGATCTGACCGACTACCTGCTGGAGATGGGGGTCCGGGCCCGCTACCTCCATTCGGAGATCAACACCCTCGAACGGGTCCAGTTGCTACGCGACCTGCGGTTGGGGGACTACGACGTGCTGGTCGGCATCAACCTGCTCCGGGAGGGATTGGACCTGCCGGAGGTGTCGTTGGTGGCGATCCTTGACGCCGACAAGGAGGGCTTCCTGCGCTCCGAGACCAGCCTGATCCAGATCATCGGCCGGGCTGCCCGGAACGTCTCGGGCCGGGTCATCATGTACGCGGACGACGTGACCGATTCCATGAGGGCCGCCATCGGGGAGACCAACCGCCGCCGCCACCTTCAGGTGCGCTACAACGAGGAGCACGGCATCGACCCCCAGACCATCCGCAAGAAGGTGTCCGACATCCTCGAGCTGGTGTCATCGAGCGGTCCATCCTCCAGGCGCCGGGACCGGAGCCTGGGCTCGATGGAGGTGAGCTTCCCGGTGGAACTGGCCGGCGAAGACCTGGGTCGCCTGATCCAGAGCCTCGAGGACGAGATGAGGGAAGCCGCCCGGGAACTCCGCTTCGAGTACGCCGCCCGCCTCCGGGACGAGGTGACCGAGCTCAAGCGCGAGATGAAGGAACTGAGCGAGGTAATCCGGTAGTGACCGGGGCCGGCCCGTCGTCATGCCCGGGAGGTGACGCGACAGGCCGCCCGTAGCCCGTCATGGTGGCTGGTCACGGGCGACCACTAGCATGAACGGTATCCCCGCTTCCCCTGCGCCGAACCGCCCGGGCCCATGATCAGAGACAAGCTCATCGTTCGCGGAGCACGCGAGCACAACCTCCAGGACATCTCCATCGAGTTGCCGCGAGAGAGGTTCATCGTCTTCACCGGCCTGTCCGGGTCCGGAAAGTCCAGCCTGGCGTTCGACACCATCTACGCCGAGGGCCAGCGCCGCTACGTCGAGAGCCTGTCGGCGTACGCACGCCAGTTCCTGGGCCAGATGGACAAGCCCGACGTGGACTTCATCGAGGGCCTGTCACCTGCCATCTCGATCGACCAGAAGACCGCCAGCCGGAATCCCCGTTCCACGGTCGGAACCGTCACCGAGATCCATGACTACCTCCGCCTCCTCTATGCCCGGATCGGTACGCCCCACTGTCCCCGGTGCGGGAAGGTGGTGGAGCGCCAGACGCCCCAGCAGATCGTCGACCGCATAGCCGGGCTCGACGAGGGCACCCGCTTCCAGGTGCTGGCGCCCATCGTCCGGGGACGGAAGGGGGAGTACGAGGAGTTGTTCCGGGACCTGTCCCGCCAGGGATTCAGCCGGGCCAGGGTCGACGGTGAGATCGTCGACCTGGCCGAGTCCATCCGTCTCGACCGCTACTACACCCACACCATCGAGGTGGTGGTGGACCGGCTGGTAGCAGGCCGGGGCGGTGTGCGGCGCCTCACCGACTCTCTGGAGACCGCCCTGGGACTGACGGGCGGCACCGCGGTCATCGACATCATCGGCGGGTCCGAGTTGACCTTCAGCCAGCATCTCTCCTGCGACAGTTGCGGTATCTCGTTCGACCAGATGGAGCCCCGCTCGTTCTCGTTCAACAGCCCCTACGGCGCCTGCGAGGCCTGCTCGGGTATCGGCACCAGGTTCGAGGTGGACCCCCGTCTGGTCGTGCCCGATGACGAGCGCTCCATCGCGGACGGCGCGCTCGCCCCGTGGGCTAGCAACAGCAACCGCTACTACCAGCATCTCCTCAACGGCCTGGCGAGAACGCTGGGCTTCGACGTCGACACCCCGTTCTGCGACCTTGACAGCGAGCACCAGCAGGCCGTGCTGTACGGAACCGGAGACCTCAAGATCCAGGTGTCCTTCACCAACCGGTTCGGCCGCCGGCGGCGCTACCGGGCCAAGTACGAAGGGGTGATCCCGGTACTGCGACGGCGCCACGAGCAGACCGAGTCGGATCGGGCCCGGTCGTTGTACGAGGAGTACATGCGCCAGGTACCCTGCCCGACCTGCTCCGGCGCCCGCCTCAACCCGGTGTCACTGGCCGTCACCGTGGGGGGAATGAACATCTTCGAGGTCTGCGACCGGTCGATCCGGGGCACGCTCGAAGCCCTCGAGCGGCTGGAGCTCGGCGAACGGGATGCGACCATCGCCGGTCCGGTGCTCAAGGAGATCCGGGAGCGTCTCAGGTTCCTCCTCGACGTGGGTCTCGAGTACCTGACCCTCTACCGGGGCGCGGCCAGCCTCTCCGGAGGCGAGGCGCAGCGCATCCGCCTGGCAACCCAGATCGGCTCCGGGCTGGTGGGCGTTCTCTACGTGCTCGACGAGCCTTCCATCGGCCTCCACCAGCGCGACAACCGGCGGCTGCTGGAGACGCTGCTCCGGCTCCGTGATCTCGGCAACACCCTGATCGTGGTCGAGCACGACGAGGAGACCATCCGGACCGCCGACCATGTGGTCGACCTGGGACCGGGAGCGGGGGAGCGGGGCGGGCACGTGGTGGCCCAGGGCGAGCTATCCGACCTCGTGGCCGAGCCGGAGTCGCTGACCGGCGCCTACATGGATGGGCGGCGGCGCATACCCACCCCCGAGCACCGCCGCAACGGCGACGGGCGGTGGCTCAGGGTGATCGGGGCCGCCGAGAACAACCTACGAGACCTCGACGTGGACCTCCCCCTGGGGAAGCTGATCGCTGTCACAGGAGTGTCCGGGAGCGGTAAGTCCTCCCTGGTCCAGGAAATCCTGTCGAAGGGCCTCCACAGCCATCTGTACCGCTCGCGCACCGTTCCGGGAAGGCACCGCCGCATCGAAGGAATGGGGCAACTCGACAAGGTGATCAACATCGACCAGTCGCCCATCGGACGCACACCCCGCTCGAACGCCGCTACGTACACGAAGGTGTTCGACCGGATCCGCAAGCTGTTCTCCTCCACCCCCGAGGCCAGGGCCCGCGGCTACCTGCCTGGGCGGTTCTCGTTCAACGTCAAGGGCGGGCGCTGCGAGGCCTGCCGGGGCGACGGCACGATCCGGATCGAGATGCACTTCCTGCCGGACGTCTACGTACTGTGCGAGATCTGCGAGGGCCGGCGCTACAACCGGGACACCCTGCAGGTGCTCTGGAAGGGCCGGTCGATCGCCGACGTCCTGAACATGCCCGCCGAGGAGGCCCTCTCGTTCTTCGAGGCCCAGCCCCCGATCGCCCGGATCGTCCAGACCATCTGCGACGTCGGCCTCGGTTACATCCGCTTGGGCCAGCCCGCGCCGACCCTCTCGGGCGGGGAGGCCCAGCGGGTGAAGCTGGCGTCCGAGCTGGGCAAGCGGGCCACCGGCAACACCTTCTACATCCTCGACGAGCCCACGACCGGACTCCATTTCGAGGACACGCGCAAGCTCCTGGAAGTGCTCCACCGCCTCGTGGACACGGGCAACACGGTCGTGGTGATCGAGCACAACCTGGACGTGGTGCGTTCCGCCGACTGGATCATCGACCTCGGCCCGGAAGGGGGGGATGAGGGCGGACGGATCGTGGCCTCGGGAACCCCCGAGCAGGTAGCCGCCGTACCCGAGTCCTACACCGGCAAGTTCCTGCGGGACGTCCTCGCGTAGGAGTGCCAGTCCTGCCGCCGAGACCTGAACAGACGGACGATTGGGACGGCATGGCCGGTTGGTGGATGACCGAGGCCGATGATCCGGCCTACGAGGAAGAGGTGGGTCCGCTCTTCCTCCAAGTGCTCGGGCCGCGGAGCGGGCAGGTATTGCTGGACCTGGGTTGCGGGGAAGGGCGCATCGGCGAGAGGCTGGCTGCCCAGGGCGTCCGGGTTGTCGGTGTGGACGTCAATCTCGAGCTGGCCAGCCTGGCCTCGGGTCGCCATCCGGTGTTCCTCGGCCGGCTGCCCGACCTGGCGTGTGTACGCGACGAGGCGGTGGACGGCGCCTACGCCGTCCTGGCGCTGGAGCACCTCGAAGACTCGGGGCGCTTCTTCGCCGAGACCGCCCGGGCCACCCGCTCCGGTGGGTCGTTGACGATCGTCATCAACCATCCCGTCTACACGGCTCCCGGGTCCGGGCCGGTGATCGACCCGACCGACGGCGAGTTGTTCTGGAGGTTCGGGGAATACCTGAGCGAGGGCCGAACCCGGGAGCCGGCCGGAGACCGGTCCGTCGAGTTCATCCACCGACCTATCGGAACGCTGCTCACCCAAGCGGCCACGGCGGGGTGGTCACTCGATGCGGCGCTGGAGCAGGGTGTGGGTTCAAGAGCCGCCTCCAGAGATCCGATCCTTGCTCAGCACGGCGACATCCCCCATCTCATGGCGCTCCGCTGGCGGCGCGATTGAACCCGGGACGCTAGAGGTTCGCCTCCGGCACGCGAAGACCCGGCTCCTCTTGATTCGATGAGGAGCCGGGTCTTCCGTTAGCTGTCTTGGTTCCGGACCCGTCAGCCGGCAGCTCGCGCTGTGGCCAGCCAGTCGTCGACCTTCGCACGGTTGGCGGCGATCCAAGCCTGCGCGTCGGCCTCGACATCAGCCTCCGAATACTCGTCGGCTGCGGCCATCTTGGCGTTCTGAGCCGCGATGTCACCCAGCGGAATCGCCACTACCTCGAGCAGGCGTTGGACATCCGGGTTCCTATCCAGGAAGTCGGTGTTCGCCACCGCTCGAATGTGATTGACGTTCGACTGCAGCCAGACGGCATTCTGACCTTCCACCAGAACGGTGTTCGTCCAGTTGGGCGTCCAGGCATAGAACAGTGCCGATTGACCGGCACTCACCTTGTCCACGACCCCAACGGCCAATTCGTCATAGGTGCCGGAGATCTGCTCCACGCTGGAACCCCAACTCTCGTTGGCGATCTGGTCGTTGATGGCAGACTCGCATCCCCATCCGACGTTGCATCCGAATAGGTCGGCCTTGCCGTCGCCGTCATTGTCGAAGACACCGGCGTTAGCGGCCACACCGTCCATCGAGGTGATCCCCAGACTGTCAGCCGTAGCCTTGTCGATCATCAGGCCGTCGGTGGCACCTTGGGCCACCTGCCAGCCGACCGGTTCGATCGGTAGGTCGACCGCTTGGCCGGTGACGTTCTCTCCTTCAAGATAGAAGTCGTGGAGAGGGAACCACCCATTGGCCCACAGGTCGTACTGCCCGGCGGCCAGGGCCGGATAGAACGAGTAGGGGCTGAGTGTGGCGGCCGCCGGATCGGTGACCTCGTACCCGAGTTCCGTGATCAACTCCGCATAGATGGCAGCTTGCATGTAGCCGGAACTCCAGTTGGCCCGGGCGATCGCCACGGGGCCCTCCTCTTCCGGAACGCCGCAGGCCGAGAGCACGAGTACGAATGCCGCGACCGCGGCGATCGTGGTGCTCGATCTCTTGATCACTTGTCACCTCCTCTCTCCAACCGCTCGATCAATCCGCTGTGTTGGGCTTGGAAGATGGCCTCGTCGTAATGGCTCTCCAAGAGGTCGAGCTCTTCGTCGAAGGCCTTCTTCAGGCTCCACAGCATGATCAGGAGCACGAATAGGAAGGGCAGTCCGGTCGCCACCGCTGCCGTTTGTAGGGCGGACAGGCCGCCTCCGGCCAGCAACACGATTGCCACCGCGCCTTCCATCAACGCCCAGAACACGCGCTGCGGTTTAGGCGAGTCGAGCTTTCCGCCCGAGGTCAGGTGGTCCACCACCAGGGATCCCGAGTCCGACGAGGTGACGAAGAACGAGACCAGTAGCAGGATGCCCACTATCGAGACGAAGAAGGTCCATGGGAAGGCCTCCAGCATCACGAACAGGGCGGTCGCCACGTTCTCGTTCACCGCCGTCGCAACGTCCAGTTCTCCGGTCATCTGCAGGTTCATGGCTGCTCCGCCGAACACCGCGAACCACAGAAAGCACAGGAGGCAGGGAAGGACGATCGTACCGACGATCATTTCCCGCACCGAGCGCCCCTTGGAGATCCGGGCGATGAACATGCCTACGAAGGGGGACCAGGAGATCCACCATCCCCAGTAGAAGATGGTCCACCACTGCTGCCACTGCGTGTCGAGCAGGGCTGCGTTCCAGAACGAGAACTCCGGCAGGATCTGGATGTAGACGCCGATGCTCTCCACGTACAGCGAGAGGACCAGCAGGGTCGGGCCCACCGCCAGTACGAAGACCAGGAAGGCCGCGGCCAGCCATACGTTGAGCGCGCTGAGCCTCTTGACTCCGGCGTCCAGGCCGGCCACAACCGAGATGGTGGCCAGCCCCGTGATACCTGCGATGAGCAGAATCTGGACCAGCAGGGTATCCGGTACGCCGAAGACCTTGTTCAGCCCCGCGGCGGCCTGCGAGGCGCCGAACCCCAGCGAAGTGGCCAGACCGAAGAGGGTGGCCACCACGGTGAGGATATCGATCGCATTGCCCCATCCGCCGTAGATCTTCGGACCGAGGATCGGGTAGAAGACCGAGCGGAAGGTCAGGGGCAGTCCCCGGTTATAGGCGAAGAACCCCAGGGCGAGGGCTACCAGGCCGTACAGCGCCCATCCATGGATCCCCCAGTGGAGGTAGGAGGTCGCCAGCGATGCCCGGGCCGCGCCCGTCGACAAGGGTTCTACGTCGAACAGGGGAGGCGGCGCCGTCAGGTGGAAGATCGGCTCTGCCACGCCCCAGAACATCAACCCGATGCCGAGGCCGGCCGAGATCAGCATGGCGTACCAGGCGGGGGTGGAGAACTCCGGTAGGGCCCCCGGGCCGCCTAGTCGTATCTTGCCGTACCTGCCCAACGCGAAGTAGAGCGCGGCTCCGATGAAGACGTTGAACGCGATGATGTACAGCCAGCCCACCTTCTCGTTGATGAAGGTGAGGATGGCGCTGAACACCCCACCCGCCTGATCCGGGAAGATCAGGGTGGCCGCGATGAAGATCACCAGGAATCCCGCGGCGTAGAACGTCACCTGGGGATGTATGTCGAATCCCCACCTGACTATGTTCTTGTCACCGGGCTCCCGATCGGCCACCTCGGGATAGAAGTCGATGTCAGGGTCTACCTGAAGACCCTGGAAGTGCGCACGTTCCCGGATGGCAGCCTCGCGGCGGCGTTCTTGGTCCTTCTCCCAGTCCTCGTAGGCCTCGGATATGCCGGTGAGATCGAGGTCCTGGTCGTGACCCTTGCCGTCAGCCATGGCGCCACCTCCCGATGCTGATGACCATACGGACCTCCTTTCAGTTGCCTGCCAGTTCCCGCGGCCACTCCCGGCCCGGGGCCTGTGCCCGTTCACTATATGGAGACGGCCATTAATGGGTCGGGGAAACCCAGATATTTTGCTCGGTGAGCAGAAACGGATACCTGGCTAGCCTTGGCGCAGTCCCTACCGGAGACCATCGTGCGCCGCACCCTGATCGCCTGTTCACTGTCGGCTCTGGCACTTCTGGCCATGGGAGCGGTTGTCCCTGCTCTGGGCCAGACGGAGGAGGATCCCGCCGGAGCGAAGACGGTGCGGATGGCCAGGGCGACCTGGGACACCGGCTGGTTCCAGGCCGAGGTATACCGCCTGCTGCTACTGCGCCTGGGATATCGCGTGGAAGGTCCGGTCACCATGGAGAACCCGGACTTCTACCGAGCGGTGGCCGCCGGCGAGGTCGATCTCTGGGTGAACGGATGGTTCCCCACCCACGACGGTCTCATCGAGGAGGACTTCGTGGAGCGAGTCGGGACGCAGGTCGACGCCGGGGCTCTCCAGGGCTACTTCGTCGATGCGGCCACGGCCGGGGCGCACGCCATAACCAACCTCGGGGACCTGGCCGATCCCGAAGTCGCCGCGCTCTTCGACCTGGACGCCGACGGGCGGGCCGACCTGATCGGTTGCGAGACCGGGTGGACCTGTTCCCACATCATCGAGCACCAACTCGAAGCGTTCGGACTGGATACCACGGTCGAACAGGTCCAGGGCGACTATTCCCCGCTGATAGCGGACACGATCGCTCGGTTCGAGGCAGGACAGCCCGTCCTGTACTACACCTGGACTCCCAACTGGACGGTAGGCGAACTGGTGCCCGGCCGTGACGTGGTGTGGCTGGAGACACCGTTCCCCTCCCTGCCTCCCGACCAGTCAGCCTTTCTCGACCAGACCTCGATACCCGGTATACCGGGATGCGCCAACGATCCCTGCCTGGTCGGATGGCCCCCCAACGACATCCGGGCGGTGGCCAACTCCGGCTTTCTCGAGGCCAACCCGGCCGTTCGCCGGCTACTCGAACAGGTGGTGATCCCCCTCGGAGACATCTCCGAACAGAACGCCCACATGGTCCGGGACCACGGTGATCCGGAGGACATCCGACAACACGCCCGGGAATGGGTGGCGCGCAATTCGGACGTGGTGTCCGCGTGGATCGAAGCCGCCGATCCGGGGGCCATCGCGCTGGACACCGGCGTCGGAACCGATACTGTGGCCGCAGGGGGTGTGCTCCGAGTAGCCGCCCGTACCCTCCCGCCCTTCGTCATCTACGACCAAGGTACGTATAACGGCTTCGAGGTCGACCTGGTGAAGCTCATCGCCGCCCACCTCGGCAGGACGGTCGAGATCTACGCGGTCGACACCGTGGCCAAGCAGGTGGATGACATCCACCGCGGGGTAGCCGACGTGGGATTGGGGGGCGTGGCGATTACCGGCCCGCGCGAGGAAGCGATCGACTTCTCGCTTCCCCTGCTCGACACCGGACTCACGATCATGACCCCGACCAGCGGCTCCCAAGCGGTTTGGGACCGCATCTCGGTCTTTCTGTCGGCCATCTGGGGCTCGGACCTGCCGTGGCTGCTCGTGGTGTTCGCGGTTGCCGTTCTGATCGCCGCCCACCTGATCTGGTGGCTGGAACGGACGCACAACCCGGACTTCGCTACGCCCTACGGCCGAGGGATCTGGGACTCGTTCTACTGGTCCGTCGTGACCATGAGCACGGTCGGCTACGGGGACAAGGTGGCCCGTGGAAGATTGGGCAGGCTGTTCGCCTTGATCTGGATCGCTCTGGGGACCCTGGTGTTCGCCAGCTTTACGGCCGCCATCGCCTCGTCTCTGGCGGTGAACGAGCTCCGAGGCGCCATCGACGGACCCGCCGATCTTCCCGGTCACCGGATCGCTACCGTCCACGACTCGGCCGGGTACGACTACCTGACCGGTCTCGGAGTCGGCCCGGTCGTGGTGCACGGGGTCGAACATGCCTACGACCTGCTGGCGCAGGGCGAGGTCGATGCGGTCGTATTCGACGCTCCGGTTCTCCAGTTCCACGTGGCGCGCCAGGGCCAGGGCAGGGTGACCACGGTCGGCCCATTGTTCGAGAAGGTTCAGTACGGGCTGATGGTCGGCGAGGACGACATCGCGCTACGCGAGCAGATCGACCTGGCCCTCCTGGACCTCATCGAGTCCGGCGCCTACAAACAGATCCACGACCGGTGGTTCGGCGCCTTCGGTTGATGGATTCGCCACCGATGAGAGTCATCCCGTGAAGCGCCCTCTTCCGGCCGAGATCCCGGACGCTCCGGGCGCCTACCTGTTCCGTGATCGGCACGGCCGGGTGAACTACGTGGGCAAGGCCAACTCTCTCCGCAAGCGGGTCTCCACCTACTTCACCCGCGATCTGCCTCCGCGGACCCAGGCCATGGTCGAGGCGTCCGACGGGGTGGAGTGGATCATGGTCGATAGCGAGGTAGCGGCCCTTTTCCTGGAGTTCTCGCTGATCAAGGAGCACCGTCCCCGTTTCAACATCCGGCTGCGAGACGACAAGAGCTATCCGTACCTGGCCATTACCAGGTCCGACCTGTGGCCGCGGGCCCGTGTGGTACGGGGTGCCAAGAAGAAGGGTACCCAGTACTTCGGCCCCTTCGCCCATGCCTACGCCATCCGCAACACCCTGGACCTGCTGCTCAAGTCGCTGCCGATCCGCACCTGTTCCGATACGGTGTTCCGGCGCCACGAGCTCAAGGGCAGGCCATGCATCGAGTACGAGATCGAGCGATGCTCGGCGCCCTGCGTCGGCTACGTCGACCCGGATGCCTACGCCGGGTACGTGAGCGGCCTGGAGCAGGTTCTCTCGGGTAGCGCCGACGACCTGATCGATGGCATAGAAGCCCGGATGCGCGAGGCGTCGGACAGACTCGACTTCGAGAGCGCCGCCCGCCTCCGGGACCAGGCCCAGGATGTGAGGCGCGCGGTGGCCCGCCAGGAGGTGGTCACCGAGCGGCGCGAGGACTTCGACCTGATCGCCACGGACGAGACCGACCTCGAGACCTCGGTGCAGGTGCTCAAGGTGCGCAACGGCCGCATCGTGGGTCGGCTGGGCTCGATCATCGACAAGGTCGAGGACGTGACCCCCTCCCAGGTCACGGCCACCGTCCTCCGGGATCTCTACGACGAGTCCTCACCACCGCCCCGTCTCATCCTGGTGGAGGCGCTGCCTCCGGACGACGAGCCGTGGTCGGACCTCCTGTCACAGCGACGCGGTACTCGGGTGACTCTCAGATCTCCCAAGCGTGGCGCCAAGCGCCGCCTGCTCGAGACCGCCAAGACCAACGCCTCCGAGGCTCTCCTGCGGCATCGGCTGAGACGCCAGTCGGACCACAACGCCCGGGCCCGGGACCTGCGCAGCCTCCAGACCGCCCTGGCCCTTCCGGAGCCGCCGCTCCGGATCGAGGCCTACGATATCTCGACCATCCAGGGGCGCCACACCGTGGGTTCGATGGTGGTCCTGGAGGACGGGCTGCCCCGGCGGGGCGACTACCGGAGGTTCCGGATCCGCACGGTGACCGGGCAGGATGACTTCTCCTCCATGGAGGAGGTCATCCGCCGTCGCTTCAGTGCCTACCTAGCCGACCTGGACAAGCCCGTCTCCGAACGGGGCAAGTTCGCCTACCCACCGTCGCTCGTCCTGATCGATGGTGGGCCGGGGCAGATCGCCCGGGCGGTCGAGGTCCTCGCCCAGCTCGATCTCGACATTCCGGTAGCGGGACTGGCGAAGCGCATGGAGGAGGTCTACGTCCCGGGCCAGGTCGATCCGATCGTCATCCCCAGGGACCAGCCCGCGCTCCACCTGCTCCAGCGGGTCCGCGACGAGGCCCACCGCTTCGCCCTCATGTACCACCGCCAACTCCGCGGGAAGCGGATGATCGATTCCATACTCGACGACGTGGACGGGGTCGGACCGGCTCGCAAGAAGGCGCTTGTCCGGACGTTCGGCTCGGTCAAGAAGATGCGGGAGGCCAGCGTGAGCCAGCTGGCCGAGGTGGTGCCGCTACGGGTGGCCGAGAACCTCTACGCTACCCTGCATGGCTGAGCCCGACGCCCAGGTACCGTCCAGGACGCGCCCCGGCTCCCGGTTGCTGGTCCTGACCGGGCTTTCCGGCGCCGGTCGCTCCACAGGCGCCAAAGTCCTCGAAGACCTGGGCTTCTACGTGATCGACAACCTGCCCCCCTCCCTTCTTCGGCCGGTTGTCGAGTTGAACGACCTGCGGGCGAGAGGGCGGCACCTGGCCGTGGTCCTGGACAGCCGGGGCGGCTTTCCTCTGACCGAACTCGAGACCCACATCCAGGAGTTGGAGCGGTCCGGTATCGCCATGACCCTGGTCTTCCTGGACGCCGACGACGACGTCTTGATACGCCGCTACGAGGAGCACCGCCGGCCCCATCCCCTCGGATTGCCCACCCTGGCCGACTCGATTGCCGCCGAGCGCGAGATGATGGTCGACCTCCGGCTTCGAGCCGATATGTACATCAACACCAGCGAGACGAACGTCCATCAGCTCCGCGAGTGGTTCGGGAGCCACCTCTCGGCGCTGGTGGACGAGCATGCCATGCGGCTTGCGGTAACCTCCTTCGGCTTCAAGAACGGTACGCCCCGCGACAATGACCTGATGTTCGACGTACGCTTCCTCCCCAATCCCCACTGGGTGCCCGGCCTCCGCCTCCTCACCGGTCGGGACGAGCCGGTCCGAGACTTCGTGCTTGGCACCGACGACGCGCGCGGCTTCCTGGATCGGATCCGTGACCTGCTCTCGTTCCTGATCCCCCGCTACCGGGAGGAGGGCAAGTCCTACGTGAGCATCGGGATCGGCTGCACGGGGGGACGGCACCGCTCCGTGGCCATCGCCGAGGAACTGGGGGAGTGGCTGGAGGACCAGGGATATCACGCCACCATCAGGCATCGGGACGTCGAGTAGCGAAGGGCAATGGCGGAGAGGTTCTTGACCGTCGCGGATCTTCCGGTGTCCGCGCGCCGCGTCCTGCTGCGGTCCGACCTGAACGTCCCCCTGCGAAACGGGCGCGTGGTCGACGACTTCCGCCTCCGAGCGGCCATCCCCGCCATCCGTCAGCTCCGTGACGCGGGCGCAGCCGTCGTTCTGTGCAGCCATCTGGGGCGTCCCGGAGGCCGAGTGGTGGACGGGATGCGGATGGCGCCCGTCGCCGGCGTGCTGTCCGAACTGGGCGGATTCCCGGTCGTGCACGCCTCCGACTCGGTCGGCCACGACGCCGGACGCCTGGTCAAGGAGGCACGCCCGGGCGACGTGGTACTGCTCGAGAACACCCGATTCCATCCCGGGGAGGTCACCAACGATCCCGATTACGCGTCCGAGTTGGCCGCCTGGGCCGACTTCTTCGTGCTGGACGCCTTCGGCTCGGCCCACCGGGCCCATGCCTCCACCACCGGAGTCTCCGCCCTGCTCAGATCGGCGGCGGGGCCGCTGCTCGAGCGCGAGCTGGCCGTGTTCCGGTCCCTCATGGAGAACCCTCCCGGCCCGTTCACCGTGGTGCTGGGAGGCGCCAAGGTCTCCGACAAGCTTCCCCTGATCCGGACGCTGCTGCCCAAGGTGGACGCCATGCTCGTAGGCGGCGGCATGTGCTTCAGCTTCCTGGCCGTAGAGGGCTACGAGGTCGGGGACTCGCTGGTGGAACCGGACTACTTCGACTCGCTGGACGAGCTCCTGAGCACCCCGGAGGCAGACCGGCTGGTCCTTCCCTCGGACATCGTCACGGCTGACCGGTTCGACGAGGATGCCGACGGCGCCGCGGTCGTTGTGAGTTCCATAGAGGAGGGCACCTGGGGTCTGGACATCGGCCCCGCCACCGCCCGGCAGTTCGCCGAGGTCATCCGCGGTTCGGGATCGGTTTTCTGGAACGGGCCCATGGGCGTGTTCGAGTGGGAGGCATTCCGGTCGGGAACCGCGACGGTGGCGGATGCGATGGCCCGGTCCGGCGCCTTTCGAGTGGCCGGCGGCGGCGACTCCGTGGCCGCGCTGAGGATGCTCGGCCGCGAGGCCGACCTCGACCACCTGTCGACAGGCGGCGGGGCCGGGCTGGAGCTGCTGGAAGGCAAGACCCTGCCGGGCGTGAAGGGACTGGAACGATGGATCCGCTAGCGCGCAAGCCCCTGATGGTGGGCAATTGGAAGATGCATGGGACCTACTTCGAGGCGATGCAGTGGGTACAGGCGCTTAGCTACCAACTCGATCCGGCCGACTACGACCGGGTCGACGTGGGGGTTGCGCCCTCCTTCACCTCGCTCCGGTCGGTCCAGACCGTGGTCCAGATGGACGGCCTTCCGATCCACATAGTGGCGCAGGACGTCCATTGGGCGAAGGAAGGCGCCTACACGGGCGAGGTATCGGCCCGCATGCTGGCCAAGCTGGCCGTCAGCTACGTCATAGTCGGCCATTCGGAACGCCGCCAGCACTGCGGCGAGGACGACCGGATGGTCAACAGGAAGGCGCGGGCGGCGCTGTCGGAAGGGATCGTGCCGATCGTGGCGGTGGGGGAGACCCTGGCGGAACGCGAGGCCGGTAGCGCCGAGGAGACAGTGGGCCGGCAGCTCTCGGGCGCTCTGGCCCGGATACCGTCCGAGCAGGTGGCCCGCCTGGTGGTCGCGTACGAGCCGGTATGGGCGATCGGAACCGGCCGGCATGCCCGGCCATCCGTGGCCCAGGAGATGATCTCGTACATGAGGGACCGCATCCGATCGCGGCACGGCGATGCCGCCGACCGGGTGCGGATCATCTACGGCGGGTCGATCAATCCGGGTAACGTGGCCGCTCTGATGGCCAAGCGGGACATAGACGGCGGTCTGATCGGGGGGGCATCTCTCGACCCCGGGACGCTGGCCGCCTGCGTGAGGTACTGGACCTGAGGGAAGGGGAAGGGAGCGGACGCGCATGACCCGACCGAACCAAGTGGTCCTGTTGCGACACGGTGAGAGCACCTGGAATCTGGAGAACCGCTTCTCGGGCTGGACCGACGTTCCTCTCACCACCGGCGGTGAGGAAGAGGCGGTATCCGCCGGCGTTCTGATGGCCGAGGAGAGCCTGGGTTTCGACATGGTCCACACCTCGCTGCTGCGAAGGGCTATCAGCACCGCCAACCTCGCCCTGGACCGTATGGATCTCCACTGGCTGCCGGTCAGCCGGAGTTGGCGGCTCAACGAGCGTCACTACGGCGGCCTGCAGGGCCTGAACAAGAAGGAGACCGCCGCCCTGCATGGCGCGGATCAGGTCTTCCAATGGAGGCGGAGCTATGCGGTGCTGCCCCCAGCGCTGGAAAGGGAGGACCCGCGCCATCCCCGCTTCGACCGGCGTTACCGGGACGTTGCCGACGATGAGCTCCCCGCCTCCGAGTGCCTGGCCGATGTGGTCGCCCGGGCGGTGCCCTACTGGAAGTCGGGGATCATGCCCGACCTGTCCGCGGGACGCCGCGTCCTGGTGGTCGCCCACGGCAACAGCATCCGCGCCCTGCTCAAGTACTTGAAGGGAATCGGCGACGAGGAGATCACCCGACTCAACATCCCGACCGGGATCCCGCTGGTCGTGGAGTTGGATGACGACCTCGAGTATGCCGGAGACCGTTTCCTGGGCGATCCGGCGGTAGCCGAGGCAGCCGCCGCCGCAGTTGCCGCGCAAGCGGGATAGTGGTCAGTGGCCAGTTGCCCGTGATCGGCTTAACACCCCCGTGCCCGGCACCGCTCAGGCCATGTCAATCGTCATGCCACGGCGGACAACCGCCCACGGATGTTCTGGTTTGTGCCGACGAGGTTGGTAGGATGCTCAGCGGGCTCAAGCGGGCGCTTCGCTTGACGCACCACCACCAACTAGAAACTAACAACTAGGAACTAAGTAATGACTATCGCGATCGCCATCATCACCGTCCTCCACCTGATCGTCGCGGTCGCCCTGGTCTTCCTGATCCTGCTTCATGCCGGCAAGGGTGGGCTCGGCGATATGTTCGGCGGCGGGATGCAGGCCGGCGGCATGGGCGGATCGACGCTCGCCGAACGCAACCTGGACCGCATGACCGTCATCGTGGCGGTTCTATTCGCGGCCACCACCGTCAGCCTGGCGATCCTGCTGGGCCGCTGACCTCATGATCCCCGGCCGGCGATCGGGAGCAGGCCGGCACACGAGCAGATGACCGGACCCTCCGGCGAGACCGCGGCGTGAACCCCGGACGCCGCCTGGCGCTTCTGATCGGCCTGGTGGCCCTGGTTGGCGTCGCCGTGCTGGTCACCCTCCGATCCGCGGGGCCACCGAGCCGCGACACCACGACGCTCGAGGTCGAGGACCCTCAGGAAGCCACCACCACGACCGGCATGACGGCGCCCTCCACCGCATCCGGCGGTGACCAACCGACCGACACGGCTCCGGCGGCCGCCACGGAGGAGGAGTCCGCCGGAACCCTCGCGCCGCCCCCCGAGCCGCCTGATGAACCGCCGGCCACTACGGCGGAGGACACCCTGGCGGTGGACGTGGAAGCCGATCTCCAAGCCCTGCTCGACTCGTTGACCACCGGGGTGGACACCGATGCCATACTCCGCCTCGGCCGGTCCGGTGACCTCCGTGTCGCGTGGGTCATCGCGGATCTCATGCGCTTCATCCACCCCGAGGCCTCGGGCCTCCAGTTCGCCTTCACCGAACTGACGGGCGTGGACCTCGGTCCGAACCCGTGGCGCGACGCCACCAACCAGCTGATCGTATGGGACACCCCCGCGCCGCCCGGATTCGGCGCGTGGAAGGGCGGGTTGTACACCCTGATCGAGTTCGGTTGGGGCCCCTTCTTCGCCGACGAGGACTCACTCATCGATTGGCGTCACGTCACATGGGGCGGGGTGCTGATCGACGATCGCCCACTCAACACGACGCACCTGCCGTGCCCGCGCGGCTGCATCCCGGCGCTCAACGATCCCCTGCTGGTACCCGCCTCCGAGGGCGACTACTACCCCGACGACGCCTACGTGTTCGCGGTGACCGTCAACGGTGAGTCGGTGGCATTCCCCAAGAACATGATGGAAGTCCACGAGATGGTCAACATCACCATCGGGGGGAGGCGACTGGGTATTCCGTACTGCACCCTGTGCGGCTCCGCCCAGGCCTACTTCACGGACGTGGTGCCCGACTCGGTACGCGACCGGCTCGGGGACGCCGGGACGTTCGAGCTCCGCACGTCCGGGCTGCTTTCACGTTCCAATAAGATGATGTACGAGTACCACACGCGTTCCATGTTCGATACGTTCACCGGCCAGGCCGTGAGCGGCCCGCTCCGGGAGGCGGGCGTCCGGCTACCCCAGACCACGATGGTGACCTCGCGGTGGGGCGAGTGGAAGGCGGCCAATCCGCATACCCTCATCGTGGCGGAGGACGGTGGGTTAGGCCGGTCCTACCCGGACGACCCCCTGAGAGGGCGCGACGACGCCGGCCCCATCTTCCCGATAGGAGGCGCTGACGGCCGCCTGCCTGTGCAAGAGAAGGTTCTGGGCGTGCTCGTCGAGGTGGGGACAGAGCCGGTCGTGGTGGCCTTCCCCGTTGTGGATGCGCACGCAACGCTGGATGGCGGAGGGTCGGTCGAGCACGCCGGGATCGTCGTGACGAAGGACGGAGGGGGCCTGCGCGCCCTGGGGCCGGACGGAGTCGAGATCCCCGCCCATGAGGCCTTCTGGTTCGCGTGGAGCCAGTTCCATCCCGGAACCGAGCTCTGGGCACCATCCGAGGGGTAAGGGCGCGGCAGGGTTCCGGCACCGGCGCCCCACTAGTCTTCCGGACAACGTCAGCAGAGGAGAGGAAAATGCCACGGACCGTGCAGGGTGTGGTATCGAAGGCAGTCGGCGAGCCGGTGACCCTCGAGGAGATCGTCATACCGGATCCCGGTCCCGGTGAGGCCGTTGTCAGCATCCAGGCGTGCGGGGTATGCCACACCGACCTCCACTACCGGGAGGGAGGCATCAACAACGACTTCCCCTTCTTCCTCGGCCACGAGGCGGCCGGGGTGGTCGAAGAAGTGGGCGCCGGGGTGACCGAGGTGGAGCCCGGTGACTTCGTCATCCTGAACTGGCGGGCGGTTTGCGGCCAGTGCCGGTCATGCCTGCGGGGCCGGCCCAACATCTGTTTCAGCACCCACAATGCTTCCCAGAAGATGACCCTCGCCGACGGCACGGAGCTGTCGGCTGCCCTCGGCATCGGCGCGTTCGCGGATGCCACCCTCGTGGCGGCCGGGCAGTGCACGAAGGTGGACCCCGCCGCCTCGCCGGTGGCGGCCGGCCTGCTCGGTTGCGGGGTCATGGCAGGCATAGGGGCCGCCATGAACACCGGGGGCGTGGGCCCGGGCGACAGCGTGGCGGTGTTCGGCTGCGGAGGAGTCGGCGACGGCGCCATCGCCGGGGCCAAGCTCGCCGGAGCCACCACCATCATCGGGGTGGACATCGACGACCGGAAACTCGAATGGGCGACAGAGTTCGGGGCCACCCACACCATCAACTCCAACGACGAGGACCCGGTCCATGCCATCAAGGCGCTGACCGGAGGCAACGGGGTCGATGTGGCCATCGAGGCGATCGGCCTGCCACACGTCTACCAGCAGGCCTTCAAGGCCCGTGACCTGGCCGGCACCGTGGTGCTCGTGGGGGTGCCCGCCCCCGACATGACCCTCGAGTTGCCGTTCATCGAGGTCTTCGGCCGCGGAGGCGCCCTGAAGTCGAGTTGGTACGGGGACTGCCTCCCCTCCAAGGACTTCCCCATGCTGATCGACCTGTACCTCCAGGGCCGTCTCGATCTGGACCGCTTCGTCTCCGAGACGATCGGAGTGGGAGACGTAGAGGAGGCCTTCCACAAGATGGAGCGCGGGGAAGTACTTCGTTCGGTCGTCGTCTTTTAGGGCGGGCTCGACCATGCCACTCGAACTGGTAACCACCGACGGGCTGTTCCGCCTCGACGGCGGGGAGTGGGAGGTCACCAACAACATCTGGCTGATCGGTAACGATCAGGAGGTTCTGGTGATCGACGCCGGCCACGATCACGCGCCGATAGTGGAGGCGGTAGCGGGACGGCGAGTGATTGCCATCGTCGCAACCCACGGCCATAACGACCACATCAACTCGGCGGTCGCCCTGCGTGAGCACGTAGACGCTCCCATCATGCTGCACCCCGACGACCGGATGCTGTGGGACATGGTGTATGCCGATGCCACACCTGATCGCGACCTGGCCCACGGCGCCACCCTGCGGGCGGCCGGACACGAGCTGGCAGTGATCCACACCCCTGGTCACTCACCGGGCTCGTGCTGCTTCCTGGACGATGGAAGCGGGCTGGTGTTCTCGGGAGACACCCTGTTCAACGGGGGTCCGGGGGCTACCGGACGGAGCTTCAGCGATCGGCCCACCCTGCTCCGGAGTATCCGCGACATGTTGCTGGTCCTACCGGACGAGACCGTCGTCCACACCGGCCATGGTGACAGCACCACCATCGGCGCGGAGCGAACCGGGGTGCTCGACCGGATCGCCCGGCTCGGCGTCAACTGATCAAGGGCCCCGCGGTGGGTATACTCGTGCCCCCGCTCGGGTCGGAGTGGCGGAACTGGTAGACGCGCTAGGTTGAGGGCCTAGTGCCCGCAAGGGCGTGGAGGTTCGAGTCCTCTCTCCGACACCTGTGGTCTGTCTGCGGAACAACCAGGCGTGGTCTGGCGGTCATCGGCGTCCCGTCGCTGCGTTCCGCTTCCTCTACGTACCGCTGCGGGTACGCCTTCGTCACCGGGCCTTGCGAGGAACACCGCTGCCGACGCCACACCATGCCGCCATTCCACAGACAGACCACTAGCCGGAGGTATCCTTCGGTCGTGTCCCGGGTCGATCAAACCCACGGGGAGCCCGAGGGACCGGTGGTCCTGGGATCCCCCTCCATCCATCCCGACTCCTTCGTGGCGCCGGGCGTTCACATCTACGGCAACGCCGTGATCGAAGCCCGCGCCGTGGTCATGTTCGGGGTGGTTATCCGCGCCGAATTGGACCGGGTGGTGGTGGGGGAGGGATCAAACCTCCAGGACAACGTGGTGATGCATTGCGACCCCGGCTTCCCGTGTGTGGTCGGCAGGGACACCACGGTGGGACACGCCGCGGTGCTGCACAGCGTGAGGGTCGGAGACCATTGCCTGGTCGGGATCGGCTCTATGGCGCTCACCGGCTCCGAACTGGGTGAGGGCGCCTGGCTGGCGTCCGGGGCGGTGCTGCCGGAGGGACGGGTCATCCCGCCCTGGACCCTCGCCATGGGTATCCCGGCCAAGCCGGTGAGGCGGCTGACCGATGACGAGATCGAGCGGCAGAGATCGGGAGTGGCCACATACCAGCAGTTCCTGGAGGCCTACAAGCCCTTGCTGGGATGAAGCCCGCCCTCTCCGGGTTGCGGACGTCGCTGGGGCCCTGAGGCGAGACTCCGGATCTCCTTGAGGAATACCCACCGACCACTAGGCTTGAGCGCCCCTGCCGGATCACACACGCCATGAAGCAAGCCGAAATCCCCCAGTTGATATCCGAACTGCTCGAGATGTCGAAGGCGTACCTCGCCCAGGAGGCGGTGGCGCCCTTGCGCCGGGTGGCGCGTTTCGCGGGGTTCAGCCTGCTGGCCGGACTGCTGTTCGCCGCGGGGTGGTTGATGCTCTCGATCGCAGGGCTCAGACTGGTGCTGGACCTGCTTCCCGACAGCGCGCTGTGGAGTGTCCTGGGCTACTTCATCGGCGCGGCACTGGCCGTTCTGCTGGCCCTCTTCGTGATGTGGCTGGCCAACCGACCCAGGGAGTCCCTGTGATCACCCGTGACGACATCGAGGCCAAGGCTCACCAGATCGAGGAAGCCGTCAACGACACCGGCGACTTCGTCCGCTCGGCCGCGATGAGGAACGCGTTGGCCTGGGCGGGCGCGCTCGCCGTCGTCTTCCTGGCCGGACGGAGGCGCGCCAGGCGCCGCGGAGCCCGGGTCGAGATCCACCGCCTGTAGTTCTCTAGCTGTCTACCCGGAAGGTCGCCGGCGCCTCGCCCGGCCGCGAGACCCGTAGGCCGACGGTCTCACCGGCCTTCACCTTTACCGTTGCTACCCGTGAGCGGTCCGGCCGCCAACGCCTGTTAAACCGCGCCACCAGCACGATCAGGCCTACCAGTATGAGCGGCGACTTGCCTTCTCGAAGGCCCTGGAAGAGGTAACGAGCACCGCGACGAGCGGAGAGGAACCGGATCATCACCGCTCAGGCTAGCCATGTCCTCGTGGCCGGTGGGAGGGACGCCAGGCTCACTGGCCGCGACGAAGGGGTTGAAAGTGTCACACGTCCGCGATACGTTGCCGACCGCCAAGCACCTACACCGGACGCAAGCGTTACCGATCGGAGCGACCCGGCCCGCAGGGAACATACCGGCTTATGGGAGCGACCCGCCCACACCCGGCTCCAACCCGGGTATGGCCCAACACGCCCCCACGCCAAGGACAGGTGGTGGCGGGGGAGGGCCCGGGGCGGAGCAACCGTTTGCCGGGGCGTCGATTTTCGCGTTCTTCGGGCGGGCTCATCACACTAGATTGGCGGAGAGGTGTTCGGAGTGCGGAGACGACGACTCGAAAATACGCCTCGCCGGAGCACCAGGAGAGGAGCATATGAGGCACACGCCCACATGGGTGAAAGTGGTGGTTTGGGTCACCGTGGCCGGCATGGTGCTGACCTTGGTGGCCAGCCTGGCCTCGATCGGGTTTTGACCGTCGTGGCGGCGGGAATCCCGTTCGGGGAGGGCGAGCCGGCTCTCCTGCTCGACGACAAGGGGCGCAAGTACCTCTTGCAACTTCGCTCCACCGGCACCTTCCAGTACCACCGGGGAAGCCTTGCCCACGCCGACATCATCGGCCGGCCCGAGGGGACCAGGTTCACATCCTCCAACGGCGCGCCGTTGATAGGCGTCCGTCCTCGCCTGGCCGATTACGTACTCAAGATGCGGCGCGGGCCGCAGGTGGTGTACCCCAAGGATCTCGGCCCGATCCTCGTGTATGCCGACATCCGGCCCGGCGCCACCGTCCTGGAGGCCGGCACGGGCTCCGGGGCCGCCACTCTGGCCCTGGTCCGGGCGGTGGGTCGGACCGGCAGGGTGATCTCGTGCGAGCTCCGCGAGGACCACGCCGCCCGCGGACGGGCCAACGTCGAGCGCTACTTCGGCTCGATTCCAGACCACCTGGACCTTCGGGTGGGCGACGTCCGTGAGATCGCGGCCGAGGTCGAGCACGACCGCCTCGTTCTGGACCTGGCGGAGCCCTGGCAGGTCATCCCGGCCACGGCCGAGACGCTACGACCCGGAGGTCTGGTGGCCGGCTACGTCCCCACCGTTCCGCAGGTTGACAGGTTCCACAGCGCCCTGGAGTCCAGCGGGCGGTTCGTCGATGTCGAGACCTTCGAGATCCTGCTCCGGACCTGGCACGTCGCGGGCCGCTCGGTCCGCCCGGATCACGGGATGGTCGGCCATACCGGATTCGTGACCACCGCCCGATGCGTCAACCCGCCGTGAGGGGTATGAGATTGTCCGGGAAGTCCGCATCCACTCGTATACTGCCCGCAATGCTCAGGCGGGTGAATGACTGACCGACAGATGCCGTACGAATACGAGCACAGGATCAACGCGCTCCGAGGCACCGTCCACGCGCTCGAGGAAGAGGTCTCCGTGCTGCGCCGTCGCCTCCAGGACGGCCCGCGCCGGGTCCGGCTCCTGGAGAGCCGTCTCACCGAGGCCAAGTCCCAGCTCAACCTGGCAGGCCAGCGTAACGAGAAGCTGTCCGCTGTCCTGGAGGAGGCCAGGGAGCAACTCGCCATGCTCCGGGCAGAGGTGGACAAGCTCACCACCGCCCCCAATCCGTTCGCCACGGTCCTGGGCGTCAACAGCGACAGCACCGTCGACGTGATCAGCGGGGGGCGGCAGATGCGCGTGAACGCCCAGCCCTCCATCGAGATCAAGGAACTCCAGCGCGGCCAGCAGGTGCTGGTGAACGACTCGATGAACATCGTGGAGGTGAGGGACTTCGACCGCCAGGGTCAGGTCGTCACCATCAAGGAGATCCTCTCCGAAGAGCGGCTACTGGTGATGGCCCACGCCGATGAGGAGCGGGTCGTGGAGTTGGCCGGGCCACTGCAGCGGGTCTTCTTGAGAATCGGGGACCACGTCCGCATCGACCCCCGCCACGGCCTGGCCTACGAGAGGCTGATCCGGCCTGAGGTGGAGGAACTGGTGCTCGAGGAGGTTCCCGACGTCACCTACGACCATGTGGGCGGACTTCACGACCAGATCGAAGCGATCAAGGACGCGGTGGAACTCCCGTACGTCCACCGGGACCTGTTCGAGGAATACGGGCTGGTGGCACCCAAGGGCGTCCTCCTCTACGGGCCGCCGGGATGCGGCAAGACCCTCATCGCCAAAGCGGTGGCCAACAGCCTGGCCGACGCGGTGGCCAGGCGTACGGGCCACGACGACGCCCGGTCCTACTTCCTCAATATCAAGGGTCCGGAGCTCCTCAACAAGTACGTAGGCGAGACCGAGCGGCAGATCCGGCTGATCTTCCAGCGAGCCCGGGAGAAGTCGGACGAAGGCGTGCCCGTGATCGTCTTCTTCGATGAGATGGACTCCCTCTTCAGGACCCGAGGCACCGGCATCTCATCCGACGTCGAATCCACCATCGTCCCGCAGCT
>JAPPGV010000013.1 GCA_028821235.1 bacterium | reverse complement strand
CCACCCTGTGGATAACAAATCGCGAACTGTCCACGAAAGCGGGGCAACTCCACTTTACCACGATCTTGACCACACCTCCCCGGCCGGCTTGTGGAGGATGTGCTCGATCCGCTCCGGCCGCGTCGGTGACGTCCTCGGCGTCCACATCCTGAGCCACGAGCTGCGACAGGGTGTAGGCGTACTCGACGGTCAGCGTCCCTCAGAAGACCATTGTCTGACCTTCGTCGGGCAGGGTGAGGATCCGCAACCTGCGGGACGCATGGGCTCTCGAGCGGCCCACCCGCCGTGCTATCTCCGCCTGCGACCATCCAGCGTCTACCAGACTGCGGCATCCGCCTGCCTCCTCAACCAGGGTCTAGGTCAAGGCGTTGGAGTTCTCTGCCAGGGTGGCCCGCAGCCGCTCCGACGCGTCCGCGGCTGTGTGCACCGGCGCTGGCGGAGGCCTTCGGGGTCAGCTAGAGGCGGCGTGTTGCGCCGGACTGCTAACGCGGCGAGGGGTGTCGTTACTCGGCTTGGTCTGCTGTCAGGTTTCACGCCGCTTTGTGCTCTATCCGCACCGCGGCGTAGGTGCACCACACGTACTCGTTTGGGGTAGCCAGTCCGTGGGGTAGGAGGCCCCTTGGCGGTGTTGGCCGCGGCGCTGACCGCTACCAGCCCGGCGGTGTCGTTGCGAGAGCCTCCAGGTCCGCTTCGTTCCACATGCGGGCGCCCGACTCCCAAGCCTCAACCAGGGGCACGAGGTGGTCGAATGTGCAGCTTGGCGACGTCGGGCTGCCCTAGGCATCGCCGGGCGACCACCACTCCCATCACGACCCGGCACACCCGGGTCCGGATGCATGGTTGGCGTATGGCCGAGTCGCGTGTCAGCACCTATTGGAGAGAGTGGCATCCATCTCCGTCGCTGTCGCTCCAGTGTGGGAAACAGGTCCCGGTCGTAGCCTCCCCACACCTAAGCAGCTACGGCCAGCCGGGTCGAGTCCACCAATTGCGCCTCGGGCGGCGGCGGTGGGGCGGTAGTCGCCGTCGCGAATGTGGTGGAGGTGGCTTCGGCGGTGAAGGAGGGAGGAGGTGCCAGCGCTATTGGAGTGAGTGTTATCAGAGGCAACGACTCCGGGGCCGCGTCGGGCGCATCAGGAACTGTCGGGTAGGGAGCGGGCCGCCTCCAAGTGGCGCCGCACACCCCGACTGCTTATGCCGAGGGCCTTGGCTACCTGAAGTATTGGCACCTCGTCGGCGACTACGGCGGATACGAGGGCGCGGCGGAACGCTGTGGTCGCCTTGCGCTGCTCGCGGATGCGGTCCGCCCGGTCCGCCCAGAGGCCGAGCAGGTCCGTGAGCACGAGGCTGTGAGGATCGTCCGCTGGGTACATCACTCCCCCTCCCCCACCGTAGGTGGGACATATGTCCCGGCGATACTACCCCGTGCATTCCGACAACAAGCGGGGTAGGCGGCGGCGGTCTAGCTCTGACTGACCACACTTGGCAGCTCCAAAGACCCCTCTGCCGACCGCCGCCCACAAGGCCCGAGCCGTCAGGTCCGTCCTCGACCGCCTCTAAGCACGGGCCCCTGGGAGCCAAGGCCACGGTAGGCGTCAACCCCTGTGGCGGTGCTGACCATGATGAACGCACCGCCTACAGGCAGACGACAAAAGACATACCACGTACCGAACTGGTCTAGCGCCGTCCATGGGACGACTGTGGCAACGCCTCCCGCTACCACGACGAAGGGCAGATGCCCGGGCGGTTGGTGGAGCACATGTTTCCGGTTAGCTCCTGCTGAGTGGTAGGAGCCCCAACTTAGGCAGCCAGCAGCGGAGGAACCGAGGCGCGATCGGGTAGCTCCTAAGCGGCGCCTACGTGTACCCTGATGGCTATGAGTTCTCTCACAGTTGAGTTGCGTCCCGACCTGGTGGATTTGCCGGACACGCGGCCGGTGAGGGGCGCGCTCGTCCCGGTGGTCAATACTCTGCGGGATGAGGACCGGGTGATCGTCACTCTGGGTGATCTGGCCGAGTTGCTTCCCGGCCGGGCGCCGCAGAGTACCGCCCGGGCGTTGCGGGAGGCGGGGTGGCTGTTCCCGATGCGGACTCGCGGTGTGTGGGGGTTCTCTGGGACCCGGCTGGGCGCTCCCCGTGCGCCGGGGTATTTGGAGCTCCACGCTCGGATGCGGGTGCGGCCGGACACGCCGGCGTGCATCGCCGGCAAGACGGTGGCCATGCTCCATAACTGGCTGTGGCGGCCCGTCGAGTCGGACATCGGTATGCCCCCCGGCGCCAAGGTTCCCCGCTGTCTGTCCGACTTCGCCGTTCATCGGTGGGACCCTCAGATCGGATTTGACGAGTTCTTGGGGCTGCCGATGTGGAAGCCCGAAACGCTGCTCTGCTACCTCGCAGCCCGGCCTTCACGTATCTGCTGGGAGGACGTGCAGGAGTGGTTGTGGGCGGTGTGCGAGAACCTCGAGCTCGATCTGCTGCTAGCCGAGCTGGAGGGAAGGCCTCGGGCGGTGTGGATGAAGACCGGCTACCTCGCTGATGTGGGGGAGCGTCCGGATCTCGGCCACGCTCTCGCCGCTGCGGCGCCGGCAGGCGGTCGGGGCCCTTATGTGCTCGGATGGCGGGAGCGGCGTTGGCCGACGCCGGTGTGGGAGAGCCCCGTGCGGCTACCCCAGTACGAACTTGTCGATTACCTGCTTCCTGCGTGGTGGTGCCCGAAGCTTGGTTTCGAGCCGTTCGAGCCGCCTAAGACATGGGAGTCCGACTGAGCCGCCTCGCCACAGCGATCAAGCAGACCTACCCCGCCGTCGCCAAGAGGGGGTCGGTTGTCGAGGAAGCGGCGGTGCTGGACGTGGCGTTCGATCATCTCCTCTACGGACTTCACGAGCGGGGCGTGTACGAAGCGGTCGGCCTGACGCTGAAGGGCGGCACGGCGCTGCGGAAGTACCACCTCGGGCATCGGAGCCGGTTCTCCTTCGACCTTGACTTCGACGCTGAGGAAGGCGCCGAAGAGTTGGTCGCTGAGGAGATCGACGGTATGGCCTTCCGTCACTTCGAGTTCACGTCACACGAACGCCGGGGGCACTACAGCACCCGTGTGGCCACGGATCTGCTCGACGGCGGGCAGCTCGAGGCGAAGATAGACTTCTCCACCCGAGGCCTTTGGCTCCCGCCCGAACAACGCAGCCTCATCGACACGCCAGTCCAGGCCGCCTACCCGTTCGATCCCGTGTTCGCAGTCCCGGTGATGCGCACAGACGAGAACGTGGCGGAGAAGCTCGGACGCTGGCAGGAGCGTCCTCTCGTCCGTGACCTGTACGACCTGGCCGCTCTGAGCACCAGAATCGACGACCCGCAGCTCGTCACCCGGATGTGGGTGCTGAAAAGCTACGCCGGGATGGTGAGCGGTAGCCGCCGCCGACAGGGCGGGCCTGCGGCCTCTATCGACGAGCTGACCGCCGACAAGCGCGCCGCTCCGTTCGTTCTTCGCTCCCTGGTGCTGCCCACAGCCCCTCCCGACGCAGCGAAGCAGGCCCTCGTAGAGGGCTACCTGCCGAAGGTGGACCGGCTGTGTCGCACTGTGGCTGCTCACATGACCCCCGACCTGTACCGCTACGCCGACGACAGGGGCGCTCTCAGCTGGGAGGTAGGCCAAGAGATCGCAGAGATCGAGCGGCAGGCGCTGTCCACCCTCACCCGCGACGACCCGCACAGGAACCCGTCAGATCTGGGGCCGGGTTGGCTCTGAAGTGCCAGGGCCTTCTTTTGCGGGCCGTATGGAGGCTCCTGGGCTTGTGGGTTACGTTGGTTAACGATCTAGGGGTCGTTTCCGGACGATTATGGCCGAGTTCTGGCCACTACCACCGGACCGGGGCGGCCGGTAATCGACTGCACCTGATGGCCAGCAGCCAGAAGGAGGGTGGTGATGTGGCGGCCGGTGTATCCAGTGGCTCCGGTGACAGTCACGCGCATCGGAGCCGACGCTACTACCGCTGGGCAGTTACCCGCGGTGCTTGTCCTAATGCGCGGTAGTTATCGAGGAGAGGGTTAGGTTGAGTGGGGCGGGGTCGAGGCTGCCGAGCACGTCTTGGACGAGGACGCTCTGTACCGCTGCGTCGACGCTGAGGTCGCCGGCGCGGTAGATGTCGATCTGGTAGTGGTCGGGCGGTTGCTCCGGATCGTGGTGTCACCGATGCCTGATTGCTTGCGGTGCAGTGGGGGCGAGCCCGCAGGAGGACGGACGTAGCAGGCGGAGCGACTGAGGCAGCAGCCGGGGCAAGTGGAGCCGGTGGCGCCGGCATTGGACTCCGCCAAGTTGGCGGCTGCCTTCCAGATCGGATAACGGAGGGCACTGTGAGCGGCTCGGACTTCGACTCCTTGACGGACCTGCCAGAGGGCGCAGGGTCGGCGGTGGTGTCACTCGATGCGGGAGGTGGACGTGTGCTGGTGCTGAAACCCGACGGCCACAGGGAGGAGTGGGGTTCGCCGGTTCTGACGTAGCCCGGCGTGAAGGTGGTGTAGCTCCCGGCGGAGCGTTCTAAGTAGGTGTGTGACGTCTGTTGCCGCGAGTTGGACAGGGCGTACCCGATCCCGGTCGAGGACGGCTGGGCGCTGTGTAGAGGCTGCGCCACTGGGTGGGGGTTCCCGTCCGCCTAGCTGGTCCCTTTAGCGACCGCGGGACTTGTCCGTGCGTGCCGTGTTCAGTAGTGGCGGCCGGGATGTATGACACCCACCGGCAGGGTCTGGTACTGAACGCAGGCCGACTGGCCGAGCCGCCCGCTTCCGCGGGACATGCGTTCGCCGCCCTCCAAACCTAGGTGGATGCGCGACCGCGGGAGGGTGGATGCGCGACCGGTCGCGGTTGAGCGCGACCGCGGAGGGGTGGATCCGCGACTGCTCCGAGACCCCCTGTGTGGTCTCATTCGTGGTATAGCGACGAAAGGTAACGGATGCGGGCGCCGGTTGTGGTGTTGAACAGCGGAAAGAAGGCTGACCCGGGGGGTGCGTTGGCACGCCGGGTACGTAATGCGGAGCCGGTGGAGTGGTCCCGCCGGGACTTGCGTATCGTGGGCGGCAACGGGACGGTGGTGTGGGAGCAGGCAGGTGTCGAGTTCCCCACCGCCTGGTCGCAACAGGCCTGTCAGATCGCGGCGTCCAAGTATTTCTGGGGGAAGGTCGGAACCGCTGAGCGTGAGACTTCGTGGAGGCAGGTGCTGGAACGTGTGGTGGGGACGATCACCGGTTGGGCGCATGACGCCGGCTATTTCAAGGGGGAGCAGGCCGACCGCTTCGCCATCGACCTGTGGGAGGTATTAGCCCGGCAGGAGGCGGCGTTCAATTCGCCTATGTATTTCAACCTCGGCTGTGAAGACCGGGCACAACAGGTGTCAGCCTGCTTCATCCTCCCAGTGGGGGACTCCCTGCCGGAGATCCTGGACTGGATCAAGACCGAGGGGCTGATCTTCCGAGGCGGGTCGGGCGCCGGCGTCAACCTGAGCGCCATCCGGGGCAGCATGGAACAGCTATCCGGCGGCGGGGTAGCGTCCGGGCCTGTGTCCTTTATGGCGGGGGCTGATTCGAGCGCAGGCGCGATCCGCTCGGGCGGTAAGACACGGCGCGCGGCGAAGATGGTGCTTCTGGACGTAGACCATCCCGACATCGAGGAGTTTATCGCCTGCAAAGTAATCGAGGAACGCCGCAGCCGCGACCTGGCGGCCGCTGGGTGGGACATGTCCTTGAACGCCGACCGTGGGCTGCGGTACCAGAACGCCAACAACTCGGTGCGTGTCAGCGACGCCTTTATGGAGGCGGTGATGGCCGACAGCGAGTTCGAGTTGGTGGCCCGCACGACCGGTGAAGTGACCAAGACGGTGCGAGCTCGGGATGTGTGGCGGCAGGTCGCCGAGGCGGCGTGGGAGTGCGCCGACCCTGGTGTGCAGTACTCCACGACGATCAACCGTTGGCACACCTGTCCTGCCTCGGGGCCGATCAACGGCTCGAACCCGTGTTCCGAGTATGTCCACCTCGACAACACAGCGTGCAATCTAAGTTCTATCAACCTGCTCCGGTTCGTCGGCGACGACGGCGCGTTCGACTTGGACGGCTTCGAGTATACGGTTCGGACGATGATCACCGCGATGGACGCGGTGGTGATCCCCGCGGACTACCCGACTAAGGAGATCGGTGACCGCACCCGCCGGTACCGGCAGCTCGGGCTCGGCTACGCGAACCTCGGCGCGGCGCTGATGGCGTTGGGCCTGCCTTACGACTCGTCCGCTGGCCGTGCTTGGGCGGCGGCGGTGACCGCGTTGATGTCGGCAGTGGCGTACGACCAGTCGGTGGAACTGGCTGCCGAGCTGGGTCCGTTCGATGGGTACAGCGACAATGCCGAGCCGATGCGGGCGGTGCTGGAGATGCATCGGGAAGCCAGTTACAAGATCGGCCCGCTCGCTCCCGCTCAGATCGTTGCGGCGGCTCAGGCGATGTGGGACCGGGTGGTGGACCGCTCCCGGCTGTACGGGGTGCGTAACAGCCAGATAAGCGTTTTGGCGCCGACGGGGACCATTTCGTTCATGATGGATTGTGACACCACCGGGATCGAACCCGACCTGTCCCTCCTCAAGTGGAAGCAGCTGGTCGGCGGCGGCACCCTGCGGATGGTGAACGGGACGGTGGGACGTGCGCTCAAGACCTTGGGCTACGGCGAGGCTACGGCCTCGGCCATCGTGAAGCACATCAAGGGTACCGGCTCGGCCGTGGACGCACCGGGTCTGCTGGGTGAACACCTCGACGTCTTCGCTACCGCGATGGGCGACAACCGTATCTCGCCGCAGGGTCATTTGCGGATGATGGCAGCGGTTCAGCCGTTCCTCTCGGGGGCGATTTCCAAGACGGTCAACCTCGATGCTGACGTGACCGTCGAGGACGTGGAGGAACTGTTCCAGCTGGGCTGGGAACTCGGGCTGAAGGCGGTAGCAATCTACCGGGACGGTTCCAAGTCGGACCAGCCGATGACCATTACCGACACCAGTTCCGGGACGACGGACAGCCCCCCGCAGTTGCCGGAACGCCGGGAACTGCCCCGCAGCCGCCAGTCGTGGACAACCGCATGGCGGGTAGCCGATTACTCCGGGTACTTGACCGTCGGCCTATATGACGACGGACAGCCTGGCGAGGTCTTCGTCAACGGCGGCAAGCAGGGTTCGACCATGGCCGGCCTGCTGGACTCCTGGGCGATCTCCGTGAGCCACGGACTCCAGCGAGGTGTCCCCCTCGAGAGCTACGTCCGGGCCTACAAAGGGATGAGCTTCCAGCCAGCTGGGGTCACCGACGACCCTGACGTGAGGGTGGCCACGTCGCTACCCGACTTCCTGATGCGGATCATGGCCCTGCGGTTCCTGGACGAAGACACGCGTCAAGGACTGGGCGTGCTGTCCACCGCCGAGAGAGGCGCCCGGCCGATCCCCGGTCTGGAGACAGCCGGCGTAGTCTCCACCGTGACGGAACACGCATCGACTGCGCCGCTATGCCAGGACTGCGGAATCCAGATGGTCCGGGCTGGCTCATGCTACTCCTGCGGCCAGTGCGGAACGACGAGCGGCTGCAGCTGAGGAGAGCCCACCCCACACAATGGCGATCACCCCGTCACCGTTCATGCTTTTGGAGGCCTCCCCGGGCGACGGCCCGCTCCACTTCATAGCCTCCACCGATGCCGGCCATGTGCAGATCAGCGGACGAGGTGACCGCTGGGGCACCGCCAACACGGGAGAGGGCGAACCGAGAGTGCTGCCCGGGCTGCACCGGACACCGGCTGCTGCAGCGGCGGTACTCAGCCGTCATTACGACCTGGTGCCCTACCGTAACGCTGACGAGATCCACCGGTGGCGGGAACGGGAGGCCCGCCGGGCCGCAGCCCGGCGACGATGGGACCGCGGGCAGCCACCTCGGGTCTCCTACCACGTTCCGCTCGCTCCCCGTGGTTACACACTGTCCACCGACTGGTCTGACGGCACCTACCGCTTCTGCGCGACCACCGAGGCGGGTCGGGCGCGACTAGTGGGGGTAAGCACGCACTGGTCGGCCAGCGTCGTGGACGCCGCGAACCCGTCCAACAGTCGCCGCTACGGAGCGGAGTTCGTGACCGCCGAGGAAGCAGCCGAAGCGATCATCGGTGCCGGCCACCAGGTGGCACTGTGGGACCGAGCCGCCGAACAGCGTCGGGAACACCCGGACACGATCCCCCTCATCGACGAACACGGCGACACCCTGTGGGTGGTGGACCGTGTGTGGTACTACGGGCTGGGCGACCTGGCCACCCCCGAGCGCCTCCCCACGGCCCGCCAGATGGGCACAGCCGGCCAGGTGCTCTGACGACACCGGCAAACCAACCGCCCGACCGAACGAACGGTCGCTTTCCACCTCCTGCGGCTCCCCCCTCGATCTCGAGCACAGCTCGGGGTGGGCTCCCGGCCTGAACATCGCTACTGGACCGCCCTGAGCGAGCCGATACCGCGTGCGCTAATGGTGACATGTTTCTGGCTGAAACAAACCCTGCGGTGGCCCAGCCGGTGGATGCGCGACCGCTGAAGGGTGGATGCGCGACCGCGGAGGGGCGGATGCGCGACCGGTCGCGGTTGAGCGCGACCGCGGAGGGGTGGATGCGCGACCGGGTTTCGGGGGTGCGGTGGCACAGTTGTCTCCATGTCGTACGCGACTATCAGCCCTAGTACCGCTTCCCCGGCCGCTGCCCTGTCCGACGAAATGTTCGAGGCACTTGTGGCGGCCGTGGAGGTAGCGGCGACCGAGCCCGAGGCAGCGGCGCCCCCGACTATCGGAGGTGACGCTGCTCCGGTCCGGGAGTGGACACCGCCAGCGGACGCTCCGTGGAGAGGCGGGACGCTGGACACGGTGGCACAACTGGCGGACATGTGCGGCGGTGTGGTCTCGGACGAACTGCTCGCCCCTGAGGACCGTACCCGCGTGTTCGCGCGCCGCCTGGCCAGGGCTGGCCAGCTGGCAGGTAGTTCGTACACCGACGGACGGTTGGTGGCCGCTGCCCTCGATTGAGACGGGGATCCCGGGCTACTAGCCGCACAAACCAAGAAGGAGGAGCCAACCATGGTCGATGTGATAGTGAACCTCATGTACAAGTACCAGGTGCTGGTGATGGTCGGCTTCGGCTTCGCCACCGCTGGATTGATGCTGTGGGCGTTTGTCAAGACCCGCTCAGCTCCCGCCGTATTGGGCATGGCAGCCGTAGGCATCGGAGCGATGGTACTGGTAGCGAACATGACTACGGTCGCCAACCGCTTCGGCGAGGACGTGCTCGGCAACGAGACGATCACCATCGAGCAGGTAACCGGCAGAAGCGCCCCCGGCCAGTCATCGACCGCGCCCGGAGGCGGCGGCACCCCCACCACCGTCCCCTGCGACGACGAGTTCAGCCCCGGCTCCTGCTAGCCGCCTTGGTGGGGAGGTAACAGAATGGCGAAGAAGGGCAGCCGGACGTGCCAATCGTTCACGTCAGCCCGCCGCCGCCCGACCGAGCTGGGCAGGATCCCAGGGCTAACGCTCCCGTGGACGTTCACGCTCCCACAGGTGGCCGTGTTCATGGCGGCTCTCATGGTCGGCCTGTTCCTCGTCCGGCTGGGGATGACCGCGTGGGTGCTGGTACCTCTGTTGGGCGGCGCAGCTGCCGTTGGTCGGGCCTTGCGACGCGTCAGCGTGGACGGCCGCGGGTTCGCTGCGGGGGCTGGCGGCAAGGTGCGTTTCTGGATGCACCGCCAGTCCCACAAGGAGTTGACGAACCGTTCCGCCGACTTGGTGGCCGGCAATGTCGCGGTCGGCGACGACCATTCGGTGTGGCTGCTGTTCTCGGTGGAGCCCGCCAACTACGGGCTGCTGGCTGACACTGCCGAGGGGCTTCGGTCCCTCGGCGCGGTGGAGCAGCTGGTCCTGGCCGTGGGCGGGGAGCGGTGGCGCCTGCTTTCGACTGTGGAGCAGTTGAGCGCCGGCACGGTCGCCGACCGGATGCGCCGCGCTTCGCAGGCGACGTCGTGGGAGGCCGAGATCGCCGCTGAGACAGCGCGTATCCGCTCCGCCGAGCTGACCGAGCGGCGCTTCTGGTTGTGGGTGCAGGCCGGGCACGTACCTATGGGTTCCAACCTGGTGGGCTGGTGGCACCGCGCGCTTCGTACCTTCGGGTACACGCGGGCTGCCCGAGCCGACGCTATCGGCTGGGAGCGTCTGGCGGCCCGGACCGAACAGGTCGTGTCCCGCGCGGCGGGGTCGGTGCCGCTCCGAGCGGCGACCCTGGACGAGGTGACGGCGTTGTTGGAACGGGTACCTTTCGGGGCTACGACTCCCCGGGAGCCGACGGAGCCTGACGATTATCCCCACTTGATGCTTCCCCAGTCGCGACCCGACGCTTTGACAGTCGGTCGGGGCATGGTGGAAGGGGCGTCTGCGTGGCACCGCGGCGCTGCCGAGTGGTGCGAACCGACCAGTGGTGTGGTGCTGGCCGCTACCCGTCACGGAACGGTGGCCCACACAACTGCTGCGCTGTCGGAGATCCCGTCCACGTGGACGGTACCTGGCGGCGGCGAAGTGTTGTGGGCGTTGGACGCCCTCGAGGACCCCTGGGATTGGCTTGTGGACGTGACCGTCACTCCCCACGCGGTAGCGGCCGCCCGGGCCCGTAACCTGGACCGCCAACTCGCCGGCCAGTGGTCACAGCATGACGGAGACCCTGCCGGGGCCCCACCGGAGCTGCGTCTAGCTGTCGAGCAGGTGGCAGGTCAGCGGGAGGCGCTGGCGGCACGCACCGACAGCGACGAATACAACATCTGTGTCCTGTTCTCCACGGCGGTGCGGGTGGTAGGCGACGACGTAGCCGCGGCCGTGGGGACGCTCCGCTCCCGCATGCACCGGCTGGAAGCCCGGGCGGCGGCGGTGGGCATGTCCGTGGCTGTCCCATCCGGAGACCAGATCGCCGCCCGGGGAGTGTGGCTTCCCCGCGTGTCCTCGGCCCGCTACCTGCATGACTACATGCAGGTGGTGCTTTCCGACGGGCTGGCCGGGTTAGGTCCGCTGCTCCAATCACGCCTCGGCGACCCGCAGGGCGCTCTGCTGGGCGTGCATGACGAACGCGGCTGGCTGGAACCAATCCTTTTCGACCCAACGCTGGGTCCCCGTGCCAGATCTGTGGGAGCTGAACCGCAGTCCCCCTCGATCGGCGTGGTCGGCAGCCTGGGGTCCGGCAAGTCCGTGTTCTTGAAGCGGTGCCTGTGGACGACTCTCGCTGCTGGGGGTCAGTGCGTGGTCGTTGACCGCAGCGAACGCGACGTGGGCGAGTATGTGTCGTTCGCCGAGGTTGTTGGCCAGGTCACCGACCTGAAGGTGGAGGTGATCGACGTCACTGAGGGGTCGGTCTCCTTGGACCCCCTCCGGACGCTTTCTGACCGGAGGGCCGCAGCCGAGGTCGCGGTCCGGTTGCTGTCCCACGTTCTCGACCTTGACGCCCGCTCCACGGTGGCTACCCAGTTGGGCCGGGCCGCGGCTCGATGCCACGGCCAGTCGCTGCTGGAGTTGATGGACAAAGCCGCCGACGGAGACGAGACCACTCCCCCAGCGGTGTGGTCCGAGCACCGCAACCTCATCGCACACCTCGCTGAGAACACAGTCGCTGGGGCATTGTTCGACCCGCGTCGGCGGCCGGCGGACTTGTCCGCCGACTTGGTGGTGCTCCACGCCCCGGGCCTGGCCTTGGCTGACACAACGGACACCGCCGCCGACATCGCGGCGGCTGCGGTTGTGTTGGGGACGCTGCTGGTAGGCCACGCCGCGACGTTTGCGCATCCCCGCTTCGCCGCCCTGCTTCTGGACGAGGCATGGTCGCTGGTTCGGGACCCGAAGGCGCAGGCCTCGGTCGTAGAGGCCTTACGAGACGGGCGTAAGCACAACACGGGCGTGTGGATCGGCACGCAGTCGGCAAACGACTTCGCCTCCACCGAACTGCGCGAGCTGTTGGGGCAGGTTGCTGTGTTCCGTTCCCGTAACCCGGAGGCGGCGACCGCCGCCGCCGCACTCGCCGGCGCCGACCCCGACATAGCCGCTCCCCTGCTGACCGACCTGCCTACGGGCACGATGCTCTGGCGGGACATATACGGCCGCCTGGGCGTAGTCGACGTGCTTCTGCCAGCAGACCCCCGCGCCGCGGCGGCTATCGACACCACACCGGCGCCGGCGCTGGTAACGCAGAGATGACTATGAGACGTCCCCTCCTGGGGATCTTGGGTGCGGCGGTGACGGTTGTCCTCCTTGCTGGCGCCGCGCCGGCATCTGCCCAGCCCTCGGGAGTAGCACCGGACGCACCGGGTGCCGCCCCTACGACCACAGATGACGACCCGGCACCGTCCGCCCCGATGACTCAGCGCGACTACAGGTGTTGGGCGGCTGCGATGGCCGGGGGGACGGGAGGCGAGGAGTGCGACCCGGCCTCTCTCCCTTCGTCCGTTAGGGCACCGGGGGAGAACGGACGGCTGTTGGACTGCTTCTCTACCGCCGTGTCCGGCAACGACGAGGACTGCACCATCGGTGCGGGCTCGCCTTCGCCGGCGGCGGCTGAGCTGTCATGCGAGTGGGTGTCGAACGGGCCGGGTATGGGCGGTCGGGTGGTCTGCCCCCACCAGCTGGCAGGGCTCACCGACATCCCCTCCGAGTGCGGTTATCTGGACACTGCCTGGTGTAACTCCTCGGCAGGTACGCCACGGGAGATCCTGATGGAGGAACTGGCGGGCTGCGAGCTACTACCCGAGGACGCCCCGCTTTCGGAAGTGACTACGGTGGCGCCCGGCTACCTCCGTGACGCCCAAAGCCTGCCTGCGACCGTGAACATGCGCGCCAACTGCGTCCGGAGCACGTACGCGAAGCTGACCACCCTCGAAGCGCCGAGGGGCTGGTTCAACTCGGCGTCCGCTCCGCGCACCTCGGCTTCGTTCCCGGTAACGACGTACCACATGTTCCATAAGGCGGAGGGGAAGCTGGGGTTGCAAACTCTGACTAGCCCGTTCCTCGGGTTGGTACTCACGCTGGTATGGCAGGCTGGTTTGGTCGCTCTGCGGGTGGCGATGTGGGCGTTCGATTGGGCCACGTCCGGCAGCGTGACCGCCATCCTGGCCGGGATCCCCGGCGAGTTGGCGCTCCTCCTTCAGACGCAGGTGGTGCAGGGGTTGCGCCTTTACGAGGTCGGGCTACTCTTCCTCGCTACGACGGCTGGATGGAAACTCCTACGCGGACGGGTGGCCGACGCCGCCAGTTCGGTCGTCTTCGCCCTGCTGGCGTTCTCCTTGGGCTGGTTCCTGTTGACCCCCGCAGCTTTCTCGGGTTACTACGCCGGAGCTCTTGAGACCAGACAGTTACTCGCCGACGGGTTGACGTTCGGGGTGATCGCCGACGCCGACGGCGGAGGCCTCGACGCCGCTGCGGCTATGCAGGTGGTGTTGGACAGCGTGGTTCACACGCCCTGGGAACACCTCAACTTCGGCCAAGCCCTAGACGACCGCTGCCATATCGAAGCTGCCCAGAAGCTCCTCGTCGACGGTATCCGTTCGCAGGCCGGCACGAACCTGGACGTGCTCCGCGACTGCGGCGCACAGGGCGCGGCCATGACAGACTTTGAGGTTGACCCGCTTTGGTGGACACTCGAGGACTTGGGACGATGGTCCCGGGAAGGAGTGTTCAGATGCCGAGAACGAGGAGACCGTATCCCGAAGAGTTCCGCCGGGAGATGGTTCGCCTGGTGCGGGCTGGTCGTACGCCTGGTGAGTTGAGCCGGGAGTTCGAGCCGTCTGACCAGACGATCCGTAATTGGGTGAACCAAGCCGACATCGATGACGGCCGCCGTGAGGGCCTAACGACTGGGGAGCGTGAGGAGTTGCGCCACTTGCGGCGGGAGTGTCGGATCCTGCGCGAGGAGAAAGAGATCCTGGCAAAAGCGGCGGCCTGGTGTGCGGAGTGTTCTGTTGGCTAAGGGAAGCGGGGTTATGAGGTGATGGTGCGTGTGTTTTGTGGGTTGTTGTCGGTAGGTATGGGGTACGCCGCGGGCGCTAGCCTGAATCCTCGGTCGTGGAGGCGGGGCGGGCTGTCGGTGCTTGCGTTGCTGGTGGCGCTGGCCGCGCTGACGCCGGCGCAGCCGGCCGGCGCGCAGACGACGCAGACGACCTTCGTCAGCAACCTCGGTCAGGTGGACAGCGATACCAGTGTCCTGTTGAATGACCTAGCCCAGTCGTTCACCACGGGCAGCCACGGCGCGGGCTACAGCCTGCGCAGCGTTGACGTGGAGTTTGCCTCTATCGACAGTGGCGTCGACGCCTCGTCGTCCCTCACCGCCAGCATCTACTCCGAATCCGGCGGGTTTCCGGGCAGCTCCCTGGGCGCCCTGACTAACCCCGCCAGCTTTCCCGCCTCCACTTCGGACCAGACGCTGACCTTCACCAGCGCGGGCATCGACCTCGCGGCCAATACCACGTACTTCCTGGTTCTCGATACAAGCGTCGAAAATTCTGGTTCTGCTGTACGCAACACGGCTTCGAACAGCGAGGACAGCGGAGCCCTGGCCGGTTGGAGCATCGCGGACAGGAGTGGTCTCCGAACCTGGAATTCAACAGGCGCATACACCTTATCTACCACTTCAAGACTCAAAATCAGCCTCGGCGGCGTCAGCAAGCGCGCTCCGCTGGTGTCGAACTTCGGCCAGGCGAACGGCGGCACCGGCTCATTGGTAGCCCATGACCACGCCCAGGCGTTCACGACAGGGAGCAACGCCCGCGGATACGATTTGACCGCCATCGATCTCCAGTTTCCGGCGGTCGGTGACAGCGGGCTGGCTTCGAAGGTGACGGTGACCGTCAACGAGGACTCCGGCGGAGCGCCGGGCGCGGTGGTCGCCACCCTGACCAAGCCCGCCACGATCACCGCCGGCGCGAACAGCTTCACGCACGCGGGCCTGCGGCTCGCCGCGAACACCACCTACTGGATGGTGCTGGACGTCACCGCCGCTCCCAGCGGCACCAACACCATCCAGAACACGGCGTCGGACGCCGAGGACGCCGGCGCCTCGCCAGGCTTCAGCATCGCGGACGACGCCCAGTGGCGAAACCGCGGCGGCGGCTCCTGGACCACCTTCGGCCTGTCCCGCAAGATCACCATCCAGGGCACGGCCATCGTGACGCAGACCTTCGTCGCCAACACCGGCCAGTCGGACGATGGTCATGTATCTCTGGACAACGATATCGCTCAGGCCTTCACCACCGGCTCCAACAGCTACGGCTACAGCCTGCGCAGCGTTGACGTGGAATTCAACGCTATCCAAAGCGGCTTCAGCTCTTCGGACCTCACCGCCCGCATCTACACCGAGTCCAGCAGCTCTCCGGGCAGCTCCCTCGGGACCCTGACCAACCCCGCCAGCTTTCCCGTCTCCAGCTCGGACCAGACGCTGACCTTCACCAGCGCGGGCATTGACCTTGCGGCGAACACCACGTACTTCCTCGTGATCGATATGAGCGTTAATCGGGATAGCAGCTCTGTGAACAACACGCTATCGGACAACGAGGACAGCGGAGCCCTGCCCGGCTGGAGCATCGGACTCGGCTATTCGGATAGATCCTTTTCCTCGACAGGCGGATGGGGCACCTCCCCGAGTGAGTCCATAAGCATCAGCCTCGGCGGCGTCAGCAAGACGCGAACGCCGGAAGTCAGCGTCACGGGCGGCGGCGGCGTGACCGAGGGCGGCAGCGCCAGCTTCACGCTGAAGGCGAGGCCCGCGCCGGCTGAGGCTCTGCCGGTCAGCGTCAGCGTGGCCACGACCGGCGACTTCGGCTACGGCACCGCGCTGCCCACCAGCGTCACGATCCCGGCCGGCGAGACCAGCGCCACGCTGACCATCGCCACCGCCGGCGACGGCGTGGACGAGCTGGACGGCTCGGTCACGGTGACCCTGGCGGACGGGACGGACTACGACCTGATCTCGCTGACGTCGGCGACGGTCAAGGTGTGGGACGACGACCCGCCGCTGGTCAGCAATCTGGGCCAGGTCGCCCCCGCGAACTACGGCCTGAACGTGGATGTGGCGCAGGGGTTCACCACCGGTCCCAACCCCGGCGTCCTGACCAGCGTGGACGTGGCCTTCAACCGGTCCACCGAGGACTTCAGCTCGAAGCTGACAGTCACCGTCAACCGCGACTCCAATGGGAGATCCAATGGGAGTCCCGGCGCGGTCGTCGCGACCCTGGACAATCCCGACTGGGTGAACCGCCAGGCCGGCACCTACCGCTTCACGCACCGGGGCCTCGCGCTGGAGGCGAACTCCAGGTACTGGGTGGTGCTGGACGGAACCGGGCTGACGCAGGGAAACACCTCCGTAAAACTGACGCAGAGCGACGCCGAGGAGGCGGGCGCACTGCCCGGCTGGAGCATCCAGGACGACTCTCTGCGGCGTATTTCGGGCAGCTGGGTCGCCCAGCCCAGCAGCTACGTGCTGCCGGTCGGCGTCAACGGCCGGCTGGTGCCCAACTCGGACGGTTCCTACACCGTGCCCTTCGACTGGCCGCTGAAGCCCCCCGGTGTGGGCGGGGGCGGCGAGTTCCGGCTGTTGTTCATCACCGACGACTGGCTCGACGCCACGTCCTCCGACATCGACGTTTACGACGCCTTCGTGCAGGGCGCGGCCTTGGATGGCCATGCCGCCATCCGGCCCTACGCCGGCAAGTTCCGGGTGGTGGGCTCCACCGCTGCGGTGGACGCCCGCGACCACACCCGGACCAATCCCAACGACGCCGGGCACCCGGACGTTCCGATCTTCTGGCTGAACGGCCAGCGCGTCGCGGCGAACAAGGCGGGCTTCTGGTCCAGCACCTGGGAGAACTGGGCGATGTCGGACCGCCGCTTCGAGACCGGCGAGCCGGACACGGACTCGGACTGGCCGTGGACCGGCACCCTGGCCAACGGCGCGAAGCACTCCACCAATCATCTGGGTATTCCGGGCGCTGGCGGACCGGTCGTCCGGGGGCGGTTCTGGACCGCGGACGGGGACACGGGCCCCATCCAACACACGCAAGTCGACAAAGCTCAAGACCACGCCTTCTACGGCATCTCGCCGGTGTTCCGGGTGGCCTCCACGGTGAACGCGCCGCCCCAGGAGCCGGCGACACTCAGCAACCTGGAGATGCCGGACGGCGCGACGCGCGCTGTAGTGGCTTCCAATAGCGTGATTGACCGCGCTCAGTCGTTCACGACGGGCAACAACGGCGGCCACTACCGCCTCAACAGCGTTGACATCGAGTTCGCCCGGATCGGCGACTCCGACGCCAGCCGCGATCTGCGGGTGCAGGTCGTGGCCGACAACGCCGGCGCGCCGAGCATCGGGCAGGTGCTGGCGACGCTGGCGAACCCGTCCATGTTGGTGTCGAGCACGGACACGACCCACACCTTCACCTACCAGGGCGACGACGGGTCGGGGCTGCGGCTGGAGCCGAACACCACCTACTGGGTGTGGGTATACGACGCGTCCGCGCTGCCGGGCAGCACGTACACCCTTCGCGCCACCGCGTCGAACTCGGAGCGCCGGCAGGGCTTGCGCCTGCCCGCGGGCTGGAGCATCGGCGACGGCCACAGTTCCATGGCATCCTTTCCCAACCCCGCTCCCGACTTTTCCACCAATGCCGACTCGCTCAAGATCGGCCTGAACCTGGGCGCCGCCGAACCCTTCGTGCAGTTCCGCACCTGCGAGGGCACGGTGTCGGGCAACAGCTGCGACACGGGCTGGGTGGTCGCCAACTACACCAGGCACGACCCGCCGCCCACCATCACGCTGACCGAGGGCGGCGACGCGGTGACCTATCAGTGGCAGCCGGTGGACCCGATGATGCGCGACCATTTCTACGTCTCCGACCAGGTGGCGGAGCCGCTCAGCCACTTCGGGGGCTACATCGGGGCGGGCGGCCCGGACCGGGACCGGTTGATGTGCCACACGGGGAGCCAGAGGGAGTTCAACCTGGGCGACCCGATCGTGTACGTGCCGCACCAAACCGGTATGAACATCGGCTACGGCAGCACCGCGGGGCCGCTTTTGGACCGCCACGACGGCTGCCCGTTCGTGATTCAGTCGATCTATGAGCACGAGACGAACAGGTGGCGTCCGGTGTCGGTGGCGGCGGGGCAGGACAGCGACGCGTTCGACCACACGACGTTCTTGATCCACTCGGCCACCCAGCTGGACCACCCCGCGAACGTGGGGCCGAACAACGGCTACGTTGCCTTCCCCGAGGTGCATGTGCCGCTGATCATCCGCGATGACGATTCGTGGGAGCAGGACCTGGAGTTCTCCATCGACGACGGGGCCACCTGGACGTCGCTGGAGGACGGCGGGCTGGCGCTGGCGTTCCCGCTGTCGCTGAACAACGGGCGCAAGGCGCACTACTTCTGGGTGCGGCTCACGAACGCCCCGCCGGCGGATCAGAGCAAGCGCATCCATATCACCGCCAACTTCGCCAACAACGCGCCGTCGAACAGCGGCACGTCGGAGTACTTCCGGTCCTACCGGGTCTGGCTCACCAGCCCCGCCGCCGAGCAGCTGCACACGTTCCGGTCCCACGAGGTGGCCGGCGCGGTGGGGTCGGCCACGGTCAGCCGCACGCCGATCCAGATCGAGATCAACGTGGGCGACAACTTCTACGGCGGCGTGACCTTCGAGGTCGAGGGCTTCGCGCTGTACGAGCGCAACGACAGCCAGATCTCGACGGAGACGCCGCCCAAGACGGTGCGCACCAAGAGCTTCAGCGTGCATCGCACGCTGGGCTCCTGCGTGGGCTGCCAGAAGGTGCCCGGCGACCTGCCGGACCCGGTGGTGGACCGCGTCGGCGAGGTGTCGTATGCGAATCTGTCGGACTCGGGCATCGACCTGTCGTGGCCGCGGGTGGTCGGCGCCGAGGGCTACCAGGTGCGCTACTGGTCCACGACCTCGCCGTTCCCGGGGGTGCCGGCGGAGGAGGCGTGGTTCGGGGCCGAGCCCACCGACCCGGCCTGGAACATCCGCGACCTGGAGCCGGACACCGAGTACCGGGCGGTGGTGTACTACCAGGACCACGGCGCGACGCAGCTGTCCACCGCCAGCCCGGTGATCCGCTTCACCACGCTTGCGGCGGGCTCGCCCACCCAGGCGGAGCCGGCCTCGGTGATCGTGGAGCGGGTGCCCGAGGTGTCCATCAGCGCCGCCAGCGGCACCATCACCGAAGGCGAGGACGCAACCTTCACGGTCACCGTGGACCCCGCGCCCGACAAGCCGCTGGACGTCAAGGTGCGCGTCAGGGCCCCGGCCGCCTGGTCCGTCGTTGACGGGCAGCATCTGGGCGAGCGCACGGTCAACGTGTCCACCACCGGCAGCGCCACCTTCACCATTCCCACCATAAACGACGCCCGCCCCTACTCCAATGGGATGCTGAGCGCGGCGGTGCAGTTCGGCGAGGGCTACCGGCTGAACAAGTTCAAGAGCTACGCCACCGTCTACGTCGCCAACAACGACCTGCCGCCGCCGCCCGCGGTGCAGCTCAAGCGGGTCTCCGACACCACGGCGACCGTCGCCTGGAAGCCGAAGGCGGACGGCACGCAGTACAGCATCGGCTGGCACGAGGCCTTCGCGGGCGTCCCGGTGGTCCAGTGGGCCACGACCACGGAGACGGAGTACCAGCTCACCGGCCTCGACCCCAAGTCGCAGTACACGGTGTTCGTGCTCGGGCCCGCCAAGCTGGGCCAGCTCACCGTGACCACCCTGGCCGCGGGCGCGACGGCGCAGACCTTCACCGTGGACTTCGAGACGCCCACGCCCAACACGTCCGTGCCGGTGATCAGCGTGACCTCCGACGGCGACGTGACCGAGGGCGAGGACGCCAGCTTCACGGTCAGCGCCAACCCGGCGCCGGACGCGGACCTGGACGTGAGCGTCACGGTCACCCAGAGCGGCGACTACGGGGCGGCTGTGGGCCAGCGCACGGTCACCATCCCGTCCGCGGGCTACGCCACGCTGACGGTCGCCACGACCGACGACCAGGACGGCGAGGCCGACGGATCGGTCACGGTGACGGTGGACGCCGACGCGGACGGCAACGACTACCTGGTCTCGCCGACGCAAGGCGCAGCCACGGCCGCCGTGGCCGACGACGACGGCCCGGACTACACCGACTACCAGACAGTGGTGGACTACCTCATCGAGGTGCGGGACAACCCCGCGAACACGGCGGTGAAGGGCAACCCCGCCCACATCTACAAGTGGAACCGGGTCCTGGCCGCCATCGGCTACTCCAGGCCGGAGCAGCCCATGCCGGCGTCGGAGATCCACGACAACGCGGCCCAGTGGCCCGACAGCGCGTTCCACGCGGCCTCGGTCTACCTGACGAGCCTGGAGCAGCCACGGGGCCAGGGGCAGCAGCAGACACCGGAGATCAGCATCAGCGCGGGCGGCGGGGTGACCGAGGGCGGCGACGCCGTCTTCACGCTCACGGCCAGCCCCGCGCCTGCGGCGGACCTCGACGTCACGGTCACGGTCATACAAAGCGGCGACTACGGCGCCACCACGGGCCAGCGCACGGTGACGGTTTCCACCACGGGCGTCGTCAGCTTCACCGTCGCCACGACCGACGACGAGACCGACGAGGCGGACGGGTCGGTGACAGCCACGCTCAACGCCGGCAGCGACTACACAGTGTCGGCGACCCAGGGCGCGGCCACGGTCGCCGTCGCCGACAACGACGACCCGCCGCCGACCGGCACCGACTACCAGACGGTCGTGAACACCCTCATCAAGGTGCGCGACAACCCCCCGAACACGCGCATGCGCAACAACCCCGCCCACATCCTCAAGTGGAACCGGGTACTGGCCGCCATCGGATACGACAGCGGCGAGACGGCGATGCCCGCGTCGGAAATACACGACAACGCCGCGAAGTGGCCGCACAGCCCCTTCAAGGCCGCCTCCGACTACCTGCGGAGCCAGGAGGGCCAAGGACAGCAGCAGCCGGAGGTGAACATCAGCGGCGGCAGTGCTGTCAGCGAGGGCGGCAGCGTCAGCTTCACGCTCACCGCGAGCCCCGCGCCCACAGCCCCCCTCGACGTCTCGGTGACGATCAGCGTCACCGGCGACTTCGGCGTCACAGCCGGCACACGGACGGTCACGATCCCCACCTCGGGCAGCGCCACCCTGACGCTCGCCACGACCGACGACCAAGCCGACGAAGCCGACGAAGCCGACGGCACGGTCACCGCCACCCTGGCGACCGGCAGCGGCTACACAATCGGCTCGCAAAGCTCCCAAACCGCCGACGTCGCCGACAACGACGACCCGCCACCGATGGCGGTCCCGGTAGTGAACATCGCGGGCGGCGGCGGCGTCACTGAAGGCGACGCGGCGAGCTTCACGCTCACAGCCAGCCCGGCGCCTGCGTCCAACCTGTCAGTACGTGTCACCGTCACAGCGTCAGGGGACTACGGCATCACCACAGGAACACGCACAGTGACCGTCCCCGCGTCGGGCACCGCCACCTTCACCGTCGCCACCAGCAGCGACCAAGCCGACGAAGCCGACGGCTCCGTCACGGTCACACTGATCGATGAAACCACCTACGACCTAGGAACGTCAAAGACAGCCACAGTCGCCGTCGCCGACGACGATGACCCGCCGGTGGTAATTCCGGTGGTGAGCGTCAGCGGTGGTTCGGGGATCACCGAGGGCGGCGGCGCCGCCTTCACGGTGACGGCCAGCCCGGCGCCGTCCGCGGACCTCGACGTTACGGTCACGGTCACCGCCTCGGGCGACTTCGGCGCGGCGACGGGCCAGCGGACGGTGACCGTCCCGACTTCGGGTAGTGTTACCTTCACTGTCGGTACGACCGACGACCAGGCGGATGAGGCCGCCGGTTCGGTCACCGTCACGGTCAACGTCGGCGGCGCCTATGTGGTGTCGGCGTCGCAGGGCGCGGCTACCGTCGCCGTCGCCGACAACGACGACCCCCTACCCGTACAAGACCAAGACCAAGACCAGCCTGACCAAGATGTGGTGTTGGCCGACTGCGGGACCACAAAACCCACCCTGTCGATCAGTAGCCCAGAGGCCAGCCGCGGCGACACAACAGTCGACTTCGAGGTCACCCTCGACTGCAAACCCGGCCGTACCGTGATGGTCCTGCTCATCCCCGTACGCGACGGCGAAATCGGCAACAACATCCTGGTCGTGTTCACCAACCAACAACCAACCGCCACAATCACCCTGGCCATCGGAGCCGAACAACAACTCGGCCTCGCCATCGGCTGGGCCTCACCAGGCCTCGCCAACCGCGCAGCACAAGGCACCGTCACCTACATCGACTAACCCCCCAACCCGCCCACACCACAGATAGGAGGGGGGCGGCCCCCGGGCCCCCCCTCCCGTGTGCACACCCCCCTTACCCAGCGCGGATCACCACCCCCCAGCCCCGTGAGGACCGGTCGGGTGGTAGCCAACATGGAGCAGGACACGACCGGGCCTTCTCTGTACCGATGTGTCTGCTCCCACGTCCGGAAAGGCAAGACGCCGTACACAAACGGCGCCAACGGCGCATCAGAGGGAGCGCCATCCACGACCCCGACCACGATACGGTCAAGCACCATCTCAGGGAGTACATGTCGGGCGATGCCCACACGAACCAATCGAACTCACCGACCACACAAACCACTGGAAACCACCAACCAGGAAGCCATCCGCGCACGCTCATAGCCAAGCTAAGTGAACCGGAGCATGCCCTCGAGGGCGGGCTTGCACAGCGCCGCGGAAAAGGAGCCGTAAGCCATCCGGTACACAAAAGCGACGAGATCGTGTCAACCACCAATGCCGGGCGGCCAGGTCACCTAGGCCAAGTGAGATGCACCCCACCAAACCCGGTTGCCATCACTACAGAATCCGGGGCAACTCCAGTTAGATCTGTCCGTACGAGGAGGCCGACCATGTCGTTCGATATCGCGGGTATCAGCTATACCGCGCTCGCGGTGCCCGACCTCGACACGGCGATGAGCGTGTACGGGAACGCACTCGGCCTGACATGGGCACGCCCCCAGCAACGAGCAGTCAGCATCCGGGTCGCGGCCGGTGACCTGACGACGGAGATCCGGTTCACGTACTCCCGGCAAGGTCCTCCCCACCTCGAGCTCATCGAGGGCGCCGCGGACACGATCTGGGCGCCGGTGAGCGGCCTCCATCACATCGGACTGTGGAGCCACCAACTCGAGACCGACGCCGCGCAGCTGGAGCATCGGGGGATGGCTCTCGAGGTGGCCGGCCTCAGCAGATCAGGCAAGCAACCCTCCGGATTCACCTATCACCGTTCGGCCCACGGGTTGAGGGTCGAACTGGTGGATACCGCGGCGCGGGCCGCTTCGAACGCTGGTTCGCGGGCGGGGACCTTCGCTTACCGGGGCGAACCGGGCGGGTTCGGTCGGAGTCTTCGCCGCCGGAGTGGACGAGTCGGGCCATGTTAGATTGCCGTCGAACCGTCTGAGGGGCAAACGGATGCCCGGCTGTCCACATCGATCACGTCGCGATGTGTGTGCGCGATCTGGAAACGGCGATCGCCGATTGGCACGACATTCTCGAGGTTCTCTCGCCGGAGCACACACTGCAGCTGACCCGGGGTGAAGGCACAGCCCACGGGGTGCTGATCGAACTCGCTACCCGGTGCCAAGCCGTGGGCGATCGCTGGTACCCCCATCCCGGCAACGCCGAGAACGCTCATCTCGCGACGGAGCTTCACCGGCGTTGGGACGAGGCGCCCTTCGGCCAAGACTGAACCAGGCTCCAAGGCCTCACTCCGAGCCCGATCTGATTAGGCGGACCATCTCCTGGCTGAACTCCGCCGGATACGGTCTCATTGTGGGCATCTGAACACTCCTTCCTGGGACCATGGTCCCAAGTCCCCGAGTGCGGAGATACCCGACCGCACCACATACGAGGTCGTGAGCTTCGGTCACGCCGCCTGCGCTGACCTGCGATCTATGGACGCGGCCGATGTGTTCCTTTGGTACGGTTGGTTGTTCGGCGAGAACGACGCCGCCGTGTTGATCCGCCAGGCCACTGCTTGGCTATGCCCCGAATTTGCCGACTAGGCAGACCGCGAGGTGGGCCGGCTACTCAACGGGAAGTTAGAGTTTGAGGCGTCCGCATATGATGCTGTCTCCGGGGCTGGGGAATCGGCGGAGGAGTACCCGGCTCCGCCAGGCCCTCCTCGATCGGGCGGCCGCGGCGGCCGCCACCGTGCGGGATCGGCGGCGCTTCGACCCAGCGGGCCGCTAACGCTTTCTCGGCGGTCGTCGGATACCTCGGAGGCCGAGAATCGGCTAATACGGACCACTAGGGCCTCCCCGCCGTGGCTGGCCGGGACGGTGGTGACGCTTGGCGATCCTCCGCACCTGATTATGGCCCAGGCCGACCGAGCAAGCGACAGCGGCGAGCTTGTGGCAGTAGCGGATGTGCTTGTTGGCTGGACATCGCGGCGGGCCCATCGGGTTACGACAGCAGCCAACTGCTGGGCGATCGCTACAAGCATTGGAAAGGTCTCAGCATGCCCCCCTGCCCAGTTCCCTGACCACATCCCTCTACCTCTCCCACCACCGGTAACCCTCCACAGGGACACATGTCCCAACATTAACGAAAACTTGGCTACGCCTCTCAACCACAGTTGACACCCCTGCGGGGACCTTACGTCCCCCACCCATCGGGACATACGTCCCCGTGCCCGGTCCCGCGTTCCCATTCCCCCCGGTTCTGTCCACCCGCCCGATCGCTCCAACTCCTCCACGCTAGCCATTCACCCCCCTGCTGTTCTCCCTTGCTGACACTGCCTACGGGATCTTCCTCGGACTAGGTACCGGCACAAACCATCAAGGTAGACGGGCTGTAAGCGGCCCCCGGGTGCGGGCCATTCGCCGCTAGTCAGCCTCCACCACCCGGCCAAGGCCTTCTTCCTCCGCTGACACGCCCCGGCCGGGCCAAGAGTGATCGGCGGGGACGTGTGTCCCCTGAGTGAGCGTGCGACCGGGAGAGTTGTTCCCCTAGCAGCAACGGGCGCGTCGTCCGCCGCTTCCTGCGGGGTCTCTAAATTAGATCCCCGGTCTCGTAGAGGGTCAGCAGCAGCGACCGAGCGGCAGACCGTACAGCGCGGGAGGGTAACGGTCCTAGCCGGGTCCACGGCTTTGTCGGTGTCTCGGCCAAGTGAACCTCCAGCCAGCAGCCCGGATCGGAGCGGACGCCGAGACGGTTGAGGGGTCACGTCCAGGGTTGTGGTGTATGGAAGGCGTTCCGCGTCGCCTCTGTTGTGGGTTCTGTTTTAGCTGGTTTGGGTTCTGGGTGCGACCTCCTCGGTTAGCTGTG
>JAPPGV010000012.1 GCA_028821235.1 bacterium | reverse complement strand
GGCCGGCCGGACCGATCGATGTAAGCCTTCAGGCCGGTGTAGGTGCTTGGCGACAGGCAACGTATAGCGGGGGTGTGACACATTCAGCCCCCCGCTGGTTTCGCCGAGGCGGATCCACCCTCGGTGGGGAGGATCGTTCTCTGGATGGGCCGGACCATCCAGGATGCGTCACGGTGTCCGGGCAGGCCTCACGGACGGGAAAACGGAGCGAGCCCGCGGGTCATGACCACTCGCCACCCCGGCTGCGGGCGGCCAGGTGGCCGGGAGACGGTTGACCCTCGCCCTCGGCGCCTTGCTGGGTCACCGACGCCTGGACGGCCAACCGGTCGGCCAGGTCGTTCCACCGGTTGCCCCCGTGCCCCTTCACCCAGCGGAAGCTGATCGGCCTGGACCGGTAGAGGTCGACCAGCGGCTCCCAGAGGTCACGGTTCGCCACCGGCTGCTTCTTGGTGTTCGTCCAGCCGCGGGTGAGCCATCCCTTCCACCAGCCCTGCCGGAAGCAGTTCACGACATACGTCGAATCGCTGACGACCTCCACCGCGCCTTCGATGGTCCGCACCGCGTCCAGGGCGGCCGCCAACTCCATGCGCTGGTTGGTGGTGTGCGCGGCCGCGCCACTCCGGTACCGGCCGCCCGGGATCACCCAGGCCCATCCCCCCGGGCCCGGATTCCCGGAACAGGCCCCGTCGGTGTACACGACCGTGCGGTCCGGTGGCCGCGCTCCCCTGTCTCCACCGCCCCCGCGCGAGGACCTGGTCCGGTTGCTCTGATCGGGTCTGGTACTGCGTTCGGCCACGCCTCGAATCCTCCGGTCGCGTCCTGGCCAGGCACCATGATGGCATCGACCTAGCGAAGGCAAACCCGCGGCGGTACGTCAAGGAAGCGAAACGCCGCGCCCGAGCGCGATAGCTGTCGGAGCGCCCCCCGCTGTTTCACAGACCCACCACTGACCGCTGTCGGCCGGCAGCCGGCTACGAACCGCCTGCCGTAACCTTCTCCCGGGGAGCGATCCTCTTCAACTCGCCCCTGACCTCGCCCAGATCGCCCACTATCTGGATGATGTTGCCGCCGATAGATGCCTGACCCTCCCTCAGCCCGGCCACACCCTCCTTCAACCCGGCCTGACCCTCCTTCAACCCGGCTTGACCCGATTTGAGCTCGATCTGACCGTTCTCAACCCGGGTTAGGCGGGTATCCACCCCGGCCAGTACCCCATCCTGCTTATCGAGGCGACGGTTCATGAGCTCGTCCTGCTTATCGAGGCGACGGTTCATGAGCTCATCCTGCTTATCGAGGCGACGGTTCAGGCCCTTGGTCGACGAAGCTATCACCCCCCAGAGGATGCCCACCACAGCGAGGAGGCTCCCCAAGTCAACGAGTTGTGAGTCCATCCGCTCGCTCCTTCCCTCTCGATTCTAGAAGATCGACGTCATGAAGGTCTACACCCCTCACGAGATGTGTTTGTCCATCAATACAGCTTTAAGCTAGCGTTCAAATCGGCATTCATAGCGTCTGATAGCGAACTAATTTTATCATTCTCATATCTGACACCGAATGGCGTGATCGGGCTTCCGGCTCATCAGGCCTGAGGCCAGACCGGACATGAAGCCCTCCACATCCTGACGTGCCCCATCCCAGACCGCATGTGGACCCACGTACAACACCTACCCACGCCCACCACCGTCCCCCGATCGACATCTGAAGTTCACTAGCCTTGCGGCCGGTTAGCTTCGGGGACTTAGGAAGGAAGGTAAGCACGGTATGGACCTCAATGGAGCTGTGGCGGTGGTGACCGGAGGGGCTTCGGGCCTCGGGGCGGCAGCCGCCCGGGCGCTGGCCGCCGAGGGCGCGAAGGTGGCGATCCTCGACGTCAACGACGACCTCGGCAAAGCGGTCGCCGGCGAGCTGGGCGGCATCTTCGCCCATTGTGACGTGACCAGCGAGGACGACATGGTGGCCGGGGTCGACGCGGCCGCCGGGCTGGGCGAGATACGGGTGGTCGTCAACTGCGCCGGGATCGGACCGCCCTGCCGTACTCTCGCCCGGGACGGAACCCCCCACTCGCTGGCCCAGTTCCGCAAGGTGATCGACATCAACCTGGTGGGGACCTTCAACACGATCCGGGTCGCCGCCTCGGCGATGATGGGGAACGAGCCCGACGAGCACAACGACCGGGGCGCCATCATCAACACGGCCTCGGTGGCCGCCTACGACGGCCAGATCGGCCAGGCCGCCTACTCGGCGTCCAAGGGCGGGATCGTGGGGATGACCCTGCCGATCGCCCGGGATCTCTCGGTCCTCGGGATCCGGGTCAGCACCATCGCCCCCGGGATCATCGACACCCCCCTCCTGGCCGGCCTGCCTGAACCGGCCAAGGAGTCGCTGGGCCGCCAGGTCCTGCACCCCAAGCGCCTGGGCCGTCCCGACGAGTACGCCAAGGTGGTGATGTTCCTGGTCACCCACCGGTACATGAACGGCGAGACCATCCGCATGGACGGCGGGATCAGGATGGGTCCCAAGTAGGCCCCGAGTAGGGACGTGCCGGTGCCTATGCGGAAGCAATATCTAGGCTGAACGCTCTCAGCAAGGAGAATCGACCAAGGTGACCCAAGAAGATGCTCAGTACATGGCGAGGCGCGCGTCACGCTCCGGCCAGATAGCACTGCTCATCGACGGCGACAATGCCCAACCCTCCCTCATAGAGGACATCCTGGCCGAGGTCGCCAAGTACGGGATCGTGACGACCCGGCGCATCTACGGGGACTGGACGTTGCCTCAGATGTCCTCGTGGAAGAAGGGTCTGCAGACCTTTGCCATCCAGCCGATACAGCAGTTCCGTTACACGGTGGGTAAGAACGCCACGGACAGTGCTCTGATCATCGACGCCATGGACCTGCTGCACGCCGGATCCGTTGACGGCTTCTGCATAGTCTCCAGCGACAGCGACTACACCCG